>JAHFJP010000057.1 GCA_023245765.1 Candidatus Peribacteria bacterium | reverse complement strand
GGTAGACACGGGGGACTTAAAATCCCCTGACCTCTTATCGGGTCATGCTGGTTCGATTCCAGCCGGCGGCACCATTGACAAATTAAAGAATAAATTTAAAATATTAATATGTTGCGCCATGAACATGGTGGTGGAAAACCTGACAAGATTATCGTGCCTGAAGATGTCGCTATCGGCTCCTCACTTCAAAGGCGCATTCAGGATGGTGAATACACGACAGTGACCCTCAAGGAACCGAACAACAGAACGCTCGTTGAGGGATTTGCTGCTGCACACATGAGCAATCCGTTGTTCACAGACAAGATGATTGGGATGATTCGCGAACGAAATTTTAGTGAGTATGCGGCGGCACTGCTTTTAGGGGATCGTTTTCGCGCAGAGGAGGTTGATCTCATTCTCCAGGAACACGGTATCAACATCCGCAACCCGGACACCGAACAGACTCTTATAACATGGCCCTCAAAACCGATTCCTCGCGAAGAGCCTCGTATCCCGCGCTACATGAGATCTCAGAGTATGGTGATCTTTGGGGACGGTCCGGCGGCAATTTTGTTTGGACGCTTGCGTCATGAATTGGGATACAATGATGATGCAACGAAAGTGCTGAGTAAGCACGGAAAGTTAGGAGGTATTTGGCAACAAGAGCGCGTGCTCGAAGAGGGGCACAATACATTCAGAGACACACTGGCTTTTGGAGAAATTTTGCCTGCGTCGAGGAACCGATCGGGAGCGGAGATGACGCAATTCCTTCAAAACGTTGCAGGCGACATCGTCCCCCACATGATCGTTCATGGTGAAGGAACAAAAATCGATTATGATTTCCTGAGTAAGAAATACATCGTTCGCTATAGAGCAAAAATGAGCGGCATTCTCGAGGCCGATAGTGTGTGCATCAGCACGGGCAATCGCATAGGAAAAACGCTTGATCATGGTCCCATGGATACGAATGCCGATGAGATTCCCAGGATCGATGTGCGCATGAAGCGATGGCAGGAACCAATCCCTGAAGAACAATGGCAGGAATTCCACGGCACACAGCCACTCATTGTTGGACTCGGCAACAGTGCGATGGCCGTCGTGGGAGATTTTATGGAAATGGAACGCAACGGCATTGACGTGAAACCGATCATTCTTACACACCATTCGGTCCAGGCTCTGGAACACCCCCGAGAAGTCATTCGCCGAAAAAGCAGCAATACGATTGAAGGGCCACTCGCGCGCCATCCTTCTGATCTCTCGGGATTGGCACTCGATATCGCTGAAGTTGAAAGGCGGTATGAACATGCCATGGAAAACAGGTGGATTATTCCGTCCGTCAAAAAATGGAATGTTGATCTGGAAGCATTTCAACGTGATCGTACTCTGAAAGTGACCATATCTGCAGCGGGAAGAAAAAATTTAGAAATCGAGCCCCCGATCATTTATGCGCTCATCGGTTACCAAAATGATCCTAAACTGATGCGGGAGTTGGGATGCATCGTCGATGAAAAATCAGGATTTGTTGACTACGATCCGCTGACTCATCGCGTAAAATCGAATCTTCCAGGAAACCACGATCGACTCTACATCGCAGGCGCAGCAGCAGCGACAGACAACCGCAATGAAGAAGTGATTCCTGGAATGATGCGCAGTATTCAGGCAATCGCTCTTGCCGAAATCATTGCGGGATATAGAACCTACCAGCAACGATTCGGACGTATTCTTGGTGGACTGATTGGTTTCATCCAGCGATGCAAAAGAGGATAACTGGGATTGTACTAAAATCAATAATGGTGTATAATATACATACATCAAAAACCGCATGCAAACCTCTTTTTCCACCGGAGACAAGAGAGACATCCTCGCAATGCTTCCAGCTCTAGAAACAGTGATCACCGATCTGGAAGCGCAGCGACTGGAGAGGCTCAGAGAACACCATGGTCTCGAAACGGATAAATATCTCGAAGAAGTCATGCGCCTCTACAGACACTATTTCCTCAAAATTGTGGATAGAACCAGCAAGCGAAGCAGGGCAGTTGGCAGGAGGAAACCTGGAGCTCACTCTGAGAATAAACACCGATAACAATCAGTCACTCCCATGATCCACATCACACTCCGGCACTGGCCCTACATCGAATGGCGTCAGGAAAGCGTGACGTCCAAGACGCTCGGCTGGATCGCCCTCGTGGTGTGTATTATCGCGGCGGGCACGTACACGTCGTTCGGGAAAGTTCTTTCGGGAACGCTCTCTCCGCTGACGCTCTTCTTCCTCAGCGAAAGCCTGACGGGATTCTTCGTGATCTTCTCCTTCGGACTCATGCCGGTGGTGCGGTCCATCGGACGATTGCGACAGAGGCACCTCTTCTGGATGCTCGTGGTCGGACTCCTCAGCAGCACGGCCGCGCCGCTGCTCCAGTTTGGCGGTCTCCGGCTGAGCACCGCGGTGAACGCGTCGTTCTTCGGCAGTATGGAACCGTTCTTCATGCTCGTCCTCGCGATTCTGGTCTTGAATGAAACCATGCGGCGCGAACATTTTCTGAGCGCGATCATCATGATGCTCGGCATGATGACGATCGTCCTGCGGGGATTTACCGAAGGATATTCACTCCAAAGCGGCGACATGCTCCTGGTTGCATCGAGCTTCGCCTTCGCGGGGGGCAGCATCGTGTTCCGCAAGTTCCTGCACGCGGTGGAACCGCACATCGTGCTCTTCGTGCGGTCATCGGTTGCGGTTGTCTGCTTCTTTTTGATTTCTCCGTTCACGAATCATCCGCTGATCACCGAACTGCAGCATCTGCCGCTTTCGATCCTGCCGGTGCTGCTCGGCTTCACGCTGATCTCCCGCTTCCTCAACATCTTCAGCTTCTACCAGGCACTCGATCGCCTGCCCGTCAGCGTCGTGTCGCTGCTGCTCAATCTCTCCGTCATCACCGCGATCATCCTTGCGCACGTGCTGCTTGGCGAACCGCTCTACGCCTTCCACTTCATTGGCGGCGGGCTGATACTCGCGGGCAGCGCGCTCCTGGAACTGCGCGGCCTGTATCCGTCAAAAGAACATCTGGAACAGCATCACCGGACGAGGGGGCCGAGGGCATAGAAAAATGTCTAATGATAAATCATTAAGAAATTTTGAATTAAATAATTGCATTAATGAATTTCGAAATTTAGTACTTTCTTAACGATTTATCATTAGTCATTTCCGTAAAGTTGGACTGCCAGACTGATGATCTTACTCACTTCGGCACGGTTGATGAAACTCTCCGGCCGGAACCGTCCCGTCAAATTGCCCCCAGAATCGGAATCCCCCGACACAATGCCATCACCGAGCGCGGTATAGATCGCGGAGGAGAAGAGCGTCGACGCCGTCACATCTTTGATGTTCACGTTCGCGGGAGGACTGTCGCGCAGCTGAACACCAAAGGCCTGGAGCACCGTCATCACGACTTCGGCACGCGTGGCTGGTCTGAGGATGTCCACAGTCCCATCAGCGTAGACGGCGAGATTGTGGAGCTCCGCGCAACGGATATACGCGGCCGACCAGCTCTTCTGCGCGCCGGCATTTTTGGGTGCCTCCCAGCACTCGCCGGGATTGAGCCCCGCCGCCACAATCGACATCTTCGCGAGTTCTTCGATGCTCACGGACCGCTCCGGTCCAAAGATCCCGGTCGGCACATTCTCAGCATCACGGTAGCCGGAGACGATCCCCCGCCCGGCGACGTCACGCACATACGGCGCGAACCACGCAATCGATGGAACGTCCTTGAGAACGTACGGAACGCCGTCCAGACGGAATGTCACAAATTGATTCGTGCTGATATCCGTCCCACCGCGCCGCGATGACGAGCTGCCGGAGCCGGATTCGGGGAAGAATTCATCCCCCGCCTGGAGTTTCATCTCCAGCTGCTCAGCCGTATGGTCTTCGATATCGTTTTTCAGCACATGCTCAAATCCATCAGCACCGGTTTGCAGGTCAAGGTAGGGGTCGGCGAAAGCGGCAACCGGAGCAGAAAAAATTACGAGGAGAAAAAATGAGATCAGGCGCATGGAAAACATAGTACCACTTATCATTATGCATCTTGGGCGAAGTTTCGAAGTATGCGAAGGATTTCTTGATGCGTATGGTCGGTAAAAGGTGGCCATCTCCAGCGCGCCGTGTCGATTATTCTGTCTTCACCAAGGTGAGTATCGAAAACAAATTGGAAATCCACAGGATCAAATCCAAGATTTTTGGCTAACCTCCCGAGATCCCTTACGGGCACGTTTGATTTTGTGCGCAGCTCGCTTGCATCAGCACCCGTATAGGGAACAGGAATCGCTTTCACAACAAAATCTGCCCTGCCGTCGGGGTATTCAATAATAGCCTGTGGCTCCTCTGCGGGAATGTCTTCCTTCCACAATTTTGTGAGAAACGCTGCTTCCCAGCGACCGAGGTCCTCAATAATGGGAACGCCAACAAATGTTTTGTAGGCATAACGATCAGTACTCTTTGGTCCACCCCACCAAATTTCCCCCTTATCAAGATATTGCCGTAGCGTGGTTAGTCTGCGCTCCGGAGATTTGGCAAAAAGAGCTTGCCGTATTTCACTCCGTTCAAATTCCTCAATACTCAATACAGACCGAAAGCAGCCATATTGCATTGGATTCTTCCAATTTGCGGGATCCAACAATTCCAGAGGAACTGTGCATGATGGGAGCACAATGATTTTCTCATCCTTCGTTCCTTTGCGAACTTCACAAGCTCCGACTTCTTGAATTTTTGATAATGGAGTGATAAGAGAAGTCATAAGAGAAAAGGGAGAAATACAAAAAAGCCTCGCTCGTGTGCGAGGACTGGGTGGAATCAACGCTGCATCAGCAACTACACCCGGCTCGCACTGGGGTCATCATTTGCATCATGCCGACAAGTTTGCCCGGAAAAATCACGAGACAATGATAGCGAAGAACGCGATGAAATCAATAAAAAGCCGACATTTTGAAACTTCACAGATAGTCACTTGCAGCCTGTTCATGACTCCTTTACAGTCCCCCGGACATGACAGCAGCGAAGGACGTCGGCTCCTCGACGCCCGCCCAGGGCGAAGGGAGCGATTTTTCCAAAATCAAAACCATTCTGCTGCTCGGTTCCGGCGCACTGAAGATCGGCGAAGCCGGAGAATTCGACTATTCGGGCAGTCAAGCAATTAAAGCGTTCAAGGAGGAAGGCAAGCGCGTCGTGCTGATTAACCCCAACATCGCGACGAATCAGACGAGCTGGGGCCTCGCCGACGCGGTCTACTTTTTGCCGGTCACGCCGCACTTCGTGGAGAAAGTGATCGAGAAGGAAAAGCCCGACGCGATCGCGCTGAGCTTCGGCGGACAGACGGCGCTCAACTGCGGCGTGGCGCTCGACAAAGAGGGCACGCTGAAGAAGCACGGCATCATCGTGCTGGGAACGCCCGTCGACAGCATCAACAAAACCGAAGACCGTGTGCTCTTCAATGCCGAACTGAAGTCCATCGGCGTCGACGTGCCGCGGTCGAAAGGCTGCGAATCGATGACGGAAGCGGTCGAAGCCGCAAAAACCATCGGCTATCCGGTCATCATCCGCGCGGCATTCGCGCTCGGCGGCAAAGGCAGCGGGCGGGCGGGCAGCGAAGAGGAGCTGCGCGAGATCGTCAAAGTCGCGTTCGTCGAGAGTCATCAGGTCCTTGTTGAGGAAGATTTGACGGGTTGGAAGGAGATTGAATACGAAGTCGTGCGCGATAGGGCCGATAATTGCATCACGGTCTGCAACATGGAGAACGTCGATCCGCTCGGGATCCACACAGGCGAATCCATCGTCGTCGCACCGAGCCAGACGCTCGATAACTTTGAGTACCAGATGCTGCGGTCGATT
>JAHFJP010000056.1 GCA_023245765.1 Candidatus Peribacteria bacterium | reverse complement strand
TGCATCACGGTCTGCAACATGGAGAACGTCGATCCGCTCGGGATCCACACAGGCGAATCCATCGTCGTCGCACCGAGCCAGACGCTCGATAACTTTGAGTACCAGATGCTGCGGTCGATTTCGCTCAAGGTGATCCGGCATCTGGGCATCGTCGGCGAGTGCAACATTCAGTTTGCGCTCGACCCGCGCAGTCATCGCTACCGCGTGATCGAAGTGAACGCGCGCCTCAGCCGCAGCTCCGCGCTCGCATCCAAAGCGACCGGCTACCCGCTCGCGTTCGTCGCCGCCAAGCTCGCACTCGGGTACACGCTCCCGCAGCTGCGTAACGCCATCACACAGGTGACGTGCGCGGATTTTGAACCGTCGCTCGATTACGTCGCGGTGAAGATGCCCCGATGGGATCTGCAGAAGTTCCGGTTTGTCAGTGACCAAGTGACGAGCGAAATGAAGTCGGTCGGCGAGGTGATGGCGCTCGGCCGGACGTTTGAGGAAGCGCTGCAGAAAGCCATCCGTATGCTCAATATCGGCGCCGACGGACTCTACCCGGTGCCCTTCGCGTTCACGGATCTCAACAGAGAAGTGAAGCGCCCCACACCGCGGCGGCTCTTCGCGGTGGCAAAAGCTCTCGAAGGCGAATGGTCGCCGGATGAAGTCTCGATCGCGACGGGCATCGACCGCTGGTTCCTCCAGAGCATTCACCGGTGCAGCATGGTCGCCAAAGAACTGTTCCAATCGAAATCATCCACGCTCGGTCCAGACCTCCTGACACGGGCAAAGCGCCACGGATTTTCTGACCGCTCCATCGCCGTCATCCGTGACGAAGAGGCCGAGGAAATTCGCGGCAAGCGGCTCGCCAACGGGATCATGCCGGTCGTGAAGCAGATTGATACCCTGGCCGGGGAGTTCCCCGCGCAGACCAACTATCTGTACATGACGTATCACGGAACGGAGCACGACGTGACGTTCGGAGAATCGGCAAAACGCGTGATGGTTCTCGGCGGCGGCCCGTACTCGATCGGTTCTTCCGTAGAGTTCGACTGGTGCTGCGTTCAAGCCGCACACGAACTGCAGAAGCAGGGACGGGAGGTTCTGATGGTCAACAGCAACCCTGAGACCGTCAGTACGGATTACGACGAGTGTGATTGCCTCTTCTTTGAGCAGCTGACCGAGGAACGCGTGCGTGATATCGCCGATCTCACCCACCCCGAAGGCATCGTCGTCTCCATGGGCGGACAGATTCCGAACTCGCTTGCACCCAAGCTCGCCCGGGCGGGAATCCGCATCCTCGGCACCGATCCGGCGAACATCGACCGTGCCGAAGATCGCAATAAATTCAGCGGACTACTCGATACGCTCGGCGTCGACCAGCCATCGTGGAAGGAGTTCGCCGACATCACTTCTGCCCGTGCGTTTGCCGAGAGTGTGGGGTACCCCGTCATCGTCCGCCCGAGTTACGTCCTCTCCGGTGCAGCGATGGCCGTGGTCCACAGTAACGCCGATCTGGAGGGATACATCGAAGAAGCGGCGCTCGTTTCCAAAGACGCGCCTGTCGTGATTTCGAAATTCGAACAGGGCGCCAAGGAAATCGAATTCGACGGCGTCGCGCAGGATGGCAATGTGCTCCTCTACGCGATCTCGGAACATGTGGAGAATGCCGGCGTGCACTCCGGCGATGCGACCATCGTGCTGCCTCCCCAGCGCGTGAATGTCGCCACACTTCGGAACCTCAAAGTGATCGCGAAGAAGATCGCCAAGGCGCTCAAGATCAGCGGGCCCTTTAATATCCAGGTCCTCGCCCGCAGCAATCATCTCAAAGTGATCGAGTGCAACCTGCGCGCGAGCCGAAGTTTTCCCTTCGCAAGCAAAGTGACGGGCGTGAACTTCGCGGTGCTGGCGACCCAGGCACTGCTCGGAGCGGCGCCACCCGACAAACGCTATCAGACGGTGGACCTCGATCACGTCGCGGTCAAAGCGGCGCAGTTCAGCTTCAGTCGCCTCAAAGGTGCCGATCCCCGGCTGGGAGTCGAGATGGCCAGCACGGGAGAGGTCGCATGCTTCGGCTGGAACGCCGAGCAGGCGCTGCTGCTCTCGATGCTTGCCGTCGGCTTCCGTCTGCCGCAGAAGAACATCCTTCTGACCGTCGGCCGGCTGGAGGACAAAATCGACATGCTCGCCTCCGTCCAGGAACTGCTGCGCCTCGGCTTCTCCTTTTTTGCAACGGAGCGCACGCATGAATTCCTGACCTCGCGCGATATCCCCTCGGCTCTCCTGCATAAAGTCTCCGAACCGCGCAGTCCCAATATCCGCGAGTATCTGGAACAACGACGGGTGGACCTCGTCATCAATATTCCAACGCACACCGGAAGCGACGAGCAGACCGACGGCTACTACATCCGGCGGATCGCCACAGACCACGGGATTCCCCTGATCACGAATGTGCAGCTGGCCAAGCGTCTCGTGGAAGCAATGACGGCGGAAAAAGTGGAGGATCTGCCCATTCTGAGTTGGCCGGGGGTATTGAAGCCGAGATAAAAGGCACCGAAGAAACCGAGGGGACCGAAGGGACCGACGAGTCTCATTGTGAAATATCCTCGGTCCCATCGGTCCCTTTCGCGCTTGCAACAGCAGGGAAAGCTCGTACAATGCCCGGGCGCCCTCTCTATGCCCGACGAAGACATCCTCCTCACCGACGACACTGACCCCGGCGATCCTCTCGGATCGTCCGCAGGCGACGATGATCAGACGCTCGTGACCAAGGAAGGTCTCAAGAAGCTCAAAGACGAACTCGAGCATCTCAAGACCGTCCGCCGGGCGGAAGTCGCCCAGCGCCTGCGCGAAGCGATTTCGTACGGTGATCTCTCCGAGAACTCGGAATACGAAGAAGCGAAGAACGAACAGGCGTTTGTCGAAGGACGGATTCTGGAGCTCGAGGGCAAGATCAAGAACGCCAAGATCATCTCGGAAGGCAAAATCTCCAAGCACAAGGAGGTCGAAATCGGCTGCACGGTGATGCTGCAGAATCTGACCGACGGAGACGAAGCCGAGCGCTACACGATCGTCGGATCCACCGAGGCCGACCCCCTCGACCACAAAATCAGCAACGAGTCACCGATCGGCAAAGCGGTTCTCGGTAGGCTCAAGGGGGATAAGGTCGAGATTCAGTCGCCCTCAGGAATCATTGAGTACGAGATTGTGGCGGTGGCGTAGTTCCTCGTACGCTCGCCTGCCGGCGAGCTACTCGGAATGACAATAATGCTGTTGACGATCGCCTCGTTACGCTCGGCGCTCCGCGCCGAGCTACTCGGCGAACGCCGAGTAGAAACCACGCAGTGGTTTCGTAACGAGGCGTTTGCTTTTAAAATGCTTTTGTCATTCCGAGTAGCCCGTTGCGGAGCAACGGGCGTACGAGGAACGTATTCCTAGTATTCTATTATTCTAGTACTCTTAGTCCTACATGGCCGACCCCTCTCCCACTCCCCCGCCCGCCCAGGGACAGACGACCGGACTCCAGATTCCCCCGGAGGTCGCGAAGAAGTTTGCCGACCTTCTCGAGCTCATCAAGAAGTCCGAGAGTATGAACGACGAGGAGCGGCAGTACTGGATCAACATCCTGCCGATCATGACTCCCGAGCAGATCCAGAATCTGCGCGACATTCTGGAGAACGAACGCAAGCAACTGGCGGCGATCGATTCCAAATATCAGACAGAGATCGAGAAGCTCGGGCAGGCGGAAGTCGTGAAGCAAACGGAAGAGGAGCGCCGCAAGCGACGTGAAGAACGCAGCGGCAAAGAAACGGCCCACAAGCAGCAGGAGGAAGAAGCGGCGGAGGATATTCTCAAGCAGATTGAGGATGCCGGGTCGACGAAAAAGGCCGGTTAGGGTATAATATACTCTATGGCCGAGGCGAATGTCCCAGGCAGTACCGGCAACAATACGGAAAAGAACGGAGCGCCGGATTCCGTCAGTCGGCGCGGCTTTCTGCGCGCAGCTGGCGATGTATTCAAGTACGGTGCGATGTCGGCGTTGCTTCTGGGCAATGCCGGACGTCCAGAACCGGAGGAGCCGCTGGACCCCATGATCAACAGGCTCGCGAGTGACCGGATTCCGGGAGCGACAAAACCGCTGGAAGTTCTTCGCGTGCCCGGCGCGCTGAGAGGGCTCATCCATATCGGACAGCAACACGTTGTCAGCGACCGCCAAATCCTCCACCACGGTGCCCGCCAGACAGAAGAGGATCTCCGGGTAACGGAGCGAAGTCAGAGGAACGTGGAATCCGTGATTCTCCATCTCAAGAGCGCGTACGGTCTCCGCGGCGTGCAGCTGGAAGGAACAACGCCTGCGGTTATCGATCGTCTGCATCGTCTGCGCGACACACACCGGCGCATCGTGCGTGAGCACCGCGAGGAAATCGAACGTAGACGGAGAACGAACCCGCATCGCCAGGGCAACACGATGGACGCGCTGCAAATCCGCTCAATCGAAGCTCGACATATGACAGAGTATCTCCGCGGCGCCGCGCAGATCGGCCTCGATCAGGTGATGGAGTTCACACGACTGCAAGATCTCCTGTCGGAATTCCAGACTGCGGCACATGAGGAGATCCTGTGCTTGCGCGATCATCCGGATGATCGTGAAAGGCAAGCTCCCCTGCGACAACGACGGGAAGAACGGGAGGGGGCGTTCCTGCGCCAGGCCGATCGGCTCTGGTATCGCTTTCAGGGGGCTGCCATCAAAATGCACTTCGAAGGAAAGATCGACCTCTACCCCATCGCGAGCGAAGCGTTCCACCGTGAGAACGAACGCCGGATCGAAAACGCTCGGGGAACCGAGCAGCGCAGGGCAATCTTTGACGATCGAGAAGACGAAGCCGTACGGATGGCGACGAGCACGATGAACAATGAGAGGTTGCCATTTGTCGCAACGGTTCTCGGAGATGACCATCGCTTCAACGGTGGCCCGCACGACGACAATAACATCAGCAAGTGGAACAGTGACCATCCACGCGAGAAAATCTGGCTGGCACGGATCGACACGGCTCTTTAAACTCTCGTCGCCCTCAATCCGCAGCACCGTACAATCAACTCATCGATCAGAGCTACCAGCTCCTGTGATGCATCTGCCGTCGCCCGGTAGCCGCCGGTTTTGAGATCACGGTCGCTCTCCACCGCCCAGGAGATCAGACCGCGCATCGCACTGACCGGAATATTCTGCGCCATCGGTAGCAGCATTTTGGCGGTCGGGAACGGCACGCCGGCCATCGAGGCGATCTTCGTCGGATTGCGCTGGCCTTCAGCGGCGCAGAGCGCGACCGCGCCCAGGCAACGCGTTAGCCAGAGAAGAACGTTCCAGAGCGAATACGGATCTTCACCGGACCGTAGCAGCGATTCCGCGTACTGTAACGCGCCAGGCAGATCGCTTTTCGTCAGCAGCGTCGTCAGATGCCAGACTTCCTGGTCGCCGGATGGAACCGCGAGCATCTTCACATGTGAGAGATTGATGGTGGGCACCGCGGTGCTTCGACTCGGCTCAGCACAAGCTAATGCCAGTTTCGCGATTTCCTGTGCAAGCATGTCCTGGTTTTCCCCGACGGTCTGCACGAGCAACTCGAACGCAGCCGGCTCCAGTGTCGCTCCTTTCTGAGCGCATTCCCGTTTGATCCACTCCTCGAAAATTTTTCCACGGATGGGCGCAAATTCCTTCACCGTCGCAACCGTGAGCAGGTGCTTGAGCCCGCCGAGTCGTTTATCCGGTGTCGGATCGCAGAAGAGGAGCACGCAATCGGGATGAACGGCAGGGAGCAGTACCTGCATTTCCTCTTTGGACAGACGCGGAACTCCCTGCACGACGACGAGACGCTTGCTCGCGATGAAGGGACTGGCGCTC
>JAHFJP010000055.1 GCA_023245765.1 Candidatus Peribacteria bacterium | reverse complement strand
TTCATGTAACTCAGCGCGATCAAAAACGTATTCCAGAGTCCGAGTCTCCGTGCGACCGTCAATGTGATGCCGATGGGGTAGGGGAAGAAATGTTTTTTGTAGAAGATGCGGCTCAGGCGGGGGCGCTGCAACATCACTAGATCTTCTTTTTCCGGATTCGGAGCAAATTTCGTGACCTCGGTCCCTTCGGTGCCCTCGGTTCCCTCGGTCTCCTTACATTCCGGGCACAGAAACCTCACGATCACCTCACTCGCATACTCAATCTCATGCCCTTTCGCTTCCGTATCCGCCGCGGGCGCCCCCTGCTTCGGCAGAATATTGAACCACCAGTTCATCACGCGGTCGCTCTTGGAGAAGAAGCGGTGGCCGCCGATGTCGATCCTATTTCCTTTGTAATTGAACGTCTGCGCAATCCCGCCGATGGCATCTGTTGCTTCGCAGACGATCGGCTTGATGTCCGTGCGCGCGAGCAGCTCATAGGCTGCAGTCAGACCCGCTGGACCCGCACCGGCTATAATGGCGATTTTCATCACAGAGGAAGTGTACCCGAGACCGTAGGCAGTTGACTGTGGTAAAACGTCTGCAATAATCGTATTCGATGCAGGAAGTTCTTACCCCCAATATTCAAGCTGACATCGCTCTCCTTACCCAGGAGCTGGCTGCGATGGATCCCACTGATGCTGAGCTTTTGGAACTTGCCCGTGACCGTGATGACGTTCGCAGGAATTTGGACAAAATTGAGCACGGGATCATCGATCCTGGAGACCGAACAACATTGGGTAAGATTGCCGTTTTGGATCGACCCGTCCTGGAACAACCTGGTGCGGTGTTGCGCTTGATGAGGATGTTTAATACACGAACTCCGGATGCAGCGTAGATGCACTAAAAGAAGAATTTCTTTACCATTTTGACAAATTCTCTTCGACGTACCTTCTTAGCCAGTGTTTTCATGGGGCCATGCGGCAGTCCATTGATCAGAATCCTGAATGTCCTGAGCCGGTCGGTCCTGCCCGCGCCCGATTCTTCGTTCCTCGCCGTGGTCGCAGAAGGATGGACCCTGAATTCTCCCAGACTTTCTGCGATCCACCAGCCGTCCGCTCTCAGAAGACAGCGAATCCAGTACTCGGCATCGAGTCCCTGCTTCATGTCCTCGAGGAACGGCCCGGCCTCTTCCATCACTTCCCTCCGAAGGACGACAAAGCTCGGTTCACCGATCAGATTTGGCCTCAACCCCCGTTCGATCCATGCCTTCAGGAAGTTTTCGCGGTGAATGCGTCCGTTCTTCATCACGGAATCCCGCAGATCCGTCACCTCCTTATAGATGCCTGTGTTCATTCCTGCGGTATGTCCCTCCATGCGGTATGCATGATTGGCTGCGGTGAATCCGACGTCCGGTTCGCGTTCCAGAATCTCCAGTGCACGCTTCAGATAGTCCGAGTGCCACAGGTCATCCTGAAAAATGTATGCGACATAGTGTCCCGACCCCTTCTTCATGGTGGCGTTCCAGTTGCCGCCGATGCCGAGATTCTTCGGGCTGCGAAAAAATCTGATGCGAGAGTCTTTCAAGAACGGACGGAGGATCGCTTCAACGTCACTCTTCGAAGCGTCGTCATGGATAATCAGTTCCCAGTCAGAAAACGTTTGCGCGAGCACAGAGTCGATCGCTGCTTTGAGATGATCGGGCTTGGGTTCGTAGGTGGGGATAAGGACGGAGACTGCGGACATACGGTGATTGTGAAGCAAACGAAGCAAACGACGCAAACAAGGAAAACGAGGATCCTCGTTTACTTCGTTTTCTTCGATTTCCTCGTTTACTTATTCCAGAATCACCTTCGCATCCGCAATCACCACCCCATCACTCCTCACAATCACCGGATTCAGGTCCAATTCCTTGATTTGCGGACAATCCGTCACCAGATGGCTGATGTGGGCAACAATCTTTGCGAGCGCGACAATGTCGCTTTGCGCTTTGCCGCGGAGGCCCAGGAGCATCTTCCAGGAGCGCAGGCTCTGGAGCATGTCGTAGGCATCCTCTTCGTTGATGGGATTGATGCGGAACGACGTGTCTTTGAAGAGTTCCGTGTAAATTCCCCCAAGGCCGACCATGACGAGGTGTCCGAAGTTCGGATCCTTGATCGCTCCGACGATGAATTCGTCTCCCGCGGGGAGAAATTGCTGGATGAGCACGCCGTTGATGGTTGCCGTTGGCGCATGCTTTTTTGCATTTTCTAGAATCTCCGTCACCGCAGGTCGAAGACCTGCACTGGAAGTGATATTCACCCTCACACATCCAATGTCAGTCTTGTGAATGATCTGCGGGGAACTAATTTTTGCAACGATCGGATATCCGATCTCTTCCGCGAGGCGCACGGCCTCTTCGGCGCTCTCTGCAACGGCAGAAGAGGGGAGCGGAAGGTTGTAGAGCTTGAAGAGCTCGGTCGTTTTGTCTTCGGGGAGCAAGCCGGTGACGTCTTTGATTGCCGATTGGGCGAGAGAAGAGATATGGCACTCATCATCGCGCGTCGAAGCCGGGCGCTGGGACTTTTGTAGAGCAGCAAGAGCGGCGATGGCGCGCTCGGGGCTCGGAAAATTCACAACCCCGTTTTTCTGTAGCAGCGTGATGGCGCTTGCGACATTCTTTTCTCCCATGAAGCTTGTAACGACCGGCATGAGCGGGTACTTGGCGTGCACATCAATGATCGCGCGGGCGATTTCCTCGCACGGAGTCATCACCTGGGGTGTCAGCAATGCCGCGACACCATCGATGTTGCGGTCTTTTCCGCATGCCGCGAGCGCGGCGCCGTACCGGTCACCGAGCGCGTCGCCCAAGACGTCGATCGGGTTCTTCACACTCGCTGCAGCGGGCAGAAGTTTCTTCAGTGCATCGGCATTCGCGGGATCGAGCTCGGCGAGGACCAGTTTCTCGCGCTCCGCGGCGTCGGTTGCCAAAATTCCAGGGCCGCCGGCGTTGGTGATCACGGCGATGTGCGGGGTCAGGAGGGTTGGTTGCGTCGACAGGACTCTCAAGAGATCCAGAAATTCATCGGTTGTATGCGCGCGATGAATTCCCGTCTGCGCACAGACGGCATTGATCGCCGCATCGGAGCCCGCAAGCGCTCCGGTATGGGATGAAACGGCTTTCTTCCCGCGTTCGGATGTTCCGGATTTGATCAGAACGATCGGCTTCTTTGCAGCGACATTTCTTGCAACGCGCAGAAAGCGCGCTCCTTCAGTAATGCTCTCCACATACATTCCAATAACTTTGCTTTCAGGATCATCCAGGCAGAGTTCCAAAAAATCACACTCGTTCATCACTGTTTTGTTGCCCATGCTGACGACGAGTGAGAAATCCACGTTCAGTGACGCGGAGGAATCGAGCAATGCGACGGCCAGTGCTCCCGACTGGCTCAACAGTGCGATCGATCCGGCTTTCTCCAGATTCTCCGCAAACGACGCGTTCATGCCGATCGAGGGACGGATCACGCCGAGGCAGTTGGGTCCTACGAGGGTGATTTGATACTGCTTCGCGATACGCGTCACCTCTTCCTCGAGCGCGTGGCCCTCATCGGTTCCGGTTTCTGCGAACCCGGCGCTGATGACGATCACGGTCTTCACGTTCTTTTTCCCACATTCTTCGAGAATGCCCGGCACGGTCTTTCCCGGCGTCACAATCACGACGAGATCCACCGTTCCCGCAATCTCGGATATCGAGGAAGAGACATGCATCCCCAAAATTTCACCGCCCTTCGGGTTGACCGGATAGAGTTTCCCACTGAATCCCTGCGTCAGGATATTTTTGAGCACCATGTGTCCGACCTTCGCCTCTTCTGCGGAGGCGCCAATCACTGCGATGCTGGAAGGGGAGAGGAGGGACATAGATTATGAGACGCAGAGAGAAAGAATTCATGAAGAAATAGTTTGTCTCGATTTTAGTCGGTCGCATTTTCCTCATACGTCGCGATCTCCTCGATCATCATCTTGGTGCCTTTTTCGAGCGCCGCCGTAGTCGCCTTTGCCGTTCCATCGGAGATTTGCTTGTTCATTCCCTGCAGTGCCTTTTGCAAGCCTTCCCGGGTCAAGCGTCCGGCCACGTTCGATACCATGTCTGATGTGTACTTGCCCGCGGCGTTTCCCAGGCTGCTGGAGATCATGCGGATGGCCGTGCCGGTAATCCATCCGACGTAATCTGGTTCCTGCGAGGAGACGACATCCCAAATTTCATCGGCCGATTTTCCCTCCCGCACCATTTTAGCAACGAGTTCCAGCTGCGCCTTCAAGCGGTCCTTCGCCTCATCGAGTATCGATCTGATCATGTTTCGCTTGGCGATTCCCACAAGCTCACGTGTGGCGAATTGCAGTGCAAACCGCGTACCCGCGCGTTCCAATGACCGGTAGCCCGGAATCATCCGCAGCGTTCTGTTGCCCGGTATCGGTATCGCCGCGACTCCCACGTTGATGGCGAAGTCGCCCCAGTCGCGCGGGCGGTACGTGCCGTCGGAGTTGCGGATCTGTTCGCCTGCCATCATGCCGACGCCATTGCGGAGTGTTGCGTACAGGATCGGTCCGACGACCGGCGCGCGTCCCGCGAACGACTCCGCCGCCATATCGGCGTACTCCAGTCCACGCTCGGCGATGTTGCAGTACGTACGGCACCATTGCAGGCGCCGGTTGATGTCCGTGAAATTCAAATCCGCCATGCGGCCAACGATGTCGTTGATCAGGCTGATCTGGGTCGTCGTGGGGGTGCCGCTGAATTGCATGTTCCGCAATTCCTCGAGCAGCGCGGTATTCACCTTCAGTGCATCCTGCGTCCGTTTGCGGATATCCCGAATCGCACTCGACGGCCGTATGTCTCCGGGTAAATCGAGACCGGCCATTCGTGACAAATCATAGGCCGTTCCGAGACTGCCGAAGATCATCACTTCCGAGATGCGTTCCCCGAGCGAAATATTGTCCCGCTGTGCGAGAGTCGTCTGGAAGCACTGAATGCGGGTATGGAGACGATTCTCTACCGCCGAATAGACATCCGCGACGGCGATCTCGCTCGCTCGTCTGTTGTACTCCTGCCGCTGGTCAGTGACGCGCGTTGTGACTGTCGTCCGCGCGAGGGCTTCCAGATCGGATCGCAGTGGGCTGTATCGGTCAGAATCACTTTGCCACCGGATATCGGCGAGCATGGCAGCGCCTACAGTGGGAGTTGCGCGCATCGCGGTTGCCCAATTGGCAACGAGCATTGATCCTTCGGCCGGAGGATTCACTTTCGTGCGCAGATTTCCCTGTTCATCGCAGTACATCCAGCTGTAGTTCATGAATTCGGCATTCGCAGTGGTCCGCTCACTCAGAGCTTCGATGATCTTCTCGACGACGATGGCGTTGGGTAATCGTGCGCACCTCTCCCTCGTGTAGCCGAGCCGGGAACGCTGCAATCCCAGCCGATCGACCATGATCAGGAGAACCTCGCGGTCGGCTTGCTCGGGCGAGACTTCGCGTTTGTTCCCCTCGATTGCTTCTGCAATGCGGTCCAACGTTTGCGGATTGAGCAGCGCTTCACCAAACCGGTAGATGCCTCTGGCGACTCCGGCAATCGGAATAATCGGTTCCACCGCAGCGACAAAGCGCTTACTCGTCTCCGCGTACTGCGGATGACTTGTCGACATGTTGATCCTGATCGACGGCTGACCGTTTTCGATTACAAACTCCGCCATCTGCGACCGCCGATTGAAGCGGCGCACTGCCGTCGTGATCGGAGCGAGCGCGGCGAGAGCAGTTTCCTCCTGTGGTGTGAGCGGTTGGCCTCTTGTGATCTTGAGCACCATGGCGATCGTGGGACCGCTGGCGTCGGGTTGTTCCTTCCACGCGGATGCCGGGAATTCGATTCTGCCGGAGAATCGTCCTCCGGCGGGTACAGTGACTCCAAGA
>JAHFJP010000054.1 GCA_023245765.1 Candidatus Peribacteria bacterium | reverse complement strand
TGCAGTACAGAGATGAGCGATACACGACGGCGAGCGGAAAGGCCCATAAACATACGGTCTCCCAGAGCGAATTTGACGGGGACGCAGCAGCAGCTTGTGAACTGTTAAATGGACTAAAAACGGCTGATTGAACCAAATAATTGATTGTTGACATTGGCAGATAAATTATATAATGTAACTTATCCAGCTCCTTGGAAATCACCCCGTTCTCCACTGTTCCGTCGAGGAACGAGATGCCGTCATGATGCTCTCGAGAGTGTGAAAGAAAACTCTCGCATGTGTCAGGGCTGAGCGTGAAGTGTCAGCAATACTTCACTTCATCGCTCCAGAATATCTGCAACGTCTTGTCCATCGAAACCACTCGCGGAACTTTTGCTTCTGTCAATGTTCTGGTAGAACAAAGGTTGATTTCCCCCAGCCGCCTCATGCCCACCGCCACGCTCCCCTCTTCTTCTTCCCCGTCCATGCAAACAACCGGACCAACATTGTCGCTCAACTTGCAGGAAATCCTGGGCAATTTGTTCATGGTATTGACGGAGAAAGAGGTGACCGTGATTAAGAAGCGTTTCGCGCTCTTCGGGCAGGGAAAGCAAACGCTCGAGAAGATCGGTAAGCAGTTTAAGGTGACCCGCGAACGCATCCGTCAGATCGAGAGCATCGCTCTCTCCAAGCTCAAGCGCACCGTCCGCACCACCCGCCTCGATGAAGTCAACGAAATGGCCAAAGGAATCCTCCGCCTCCATGGCGGTCTTATGCGTGAGGACGAACTCGTCTCGCAGGTCCTCAAGCGTATCCAGGGTGCCACGACCGTCGACGGCGCAGTGCTGCGCCTCTCCTTCTCCATTGATGCCGAGCTCAGCAACGAAGCCCGCACCCCGACGTTCGTGCCGATGTGGCGTCTCGCATCGCTTTCCGGTGACGATGTGTCACTGATCGTCGAGAGCATGGTCAAGATCCTCAAGAAGCGCAAAACCTGCATGAAGCAGGAGGAGATCGTCTCCGCTATCCAGGCCCTCAACCTCTTTAAGGACCGCGTTCCGTCCGCCGAGCTCATCGGTAGCTGTCTGCGCATCGACGAGCGCCTCAAGGAGATCGACGAAGGCTGGGGTCTCACCGAGTGGCGCTTCGTCCGTCCCCGTTCCATCCGCGACAAAGTCGAGATCATCCTCAAGAAGTCGGGGGAGCCGCTGCACTTTATGGAGATCGCCAACCGCATCCGCGAGGCCCGTTTCGACCATAAGAATGTCACTGTCCAGGCAGTCCATAACGAACTGATCCGCTATCCGCAGTTCGTTCTTGTCGGACGTGGTCTCTATGCGCTGCGCGAATGGGGTTACGAGCCGGGCACGGTGGCAGACGTTATCGAGCGCATCCTCAAGGACAAGGGTCCTCTGAGCAAAAAGGAGATCATCGCCGAGGTCGGCAAGCAGCGCACCGTCAAGGTGGGCACCATCAGCCTGAACCTCCAGAAGATGCCGTACTTCGTCCGCGTGGGTCGCGCCGTGTACGCGTTCGATGGAGCGAAGAAGGCGTAGGTCATTCTTCGGCTACGCTCAGAATGACATAAGGAAGCTTCCCCCTGAGTGACTATGGGTCGAGCAGATATCTTAGAGGCTGTTTCACGACAAGATACAAGTGAGTTATTCAACAGAGATAAAGAACTCGCAGATGGTTTGTTAACGGCGTTGCGTCAGATTTCGTCGGAATTTCACCAAGACATACTGTGTCTGCTCAATAGCGTTCTCGATGAGAATGATTTTTCTGAAGTACTCGCTGTTATCACTTCGTTACCACCACAACTCCGTATTCAACTCATTGCCTTCGTCACGACTGGCGACGCAACAGCAGATTTTATGAACAGACTCGATAACGACATAAAATTGCAGCATGTCGTTGACATTGCATTTGCAGCCCACGTCGGCCAATTACCGGACTTGGAAAGTGCATTGGATAATGCACAAGAATTCCTGCGGCGGAATGAGGGAGGTGCAGATGATGTCGATGAAATTCTGTAAATACTTCTTTCGATCGTCTATTGCCGTCGTGCGCCGAGGCATTGTTTTTTGAGAGTGTTTATGAATGTAGCCAAATGCTCTTTTTCGTACGTCTCGGCATCCCATTCCCGTATCGGGAATGGCAATGGATCCCGTCCGTCGATATATGCGAATGCCTTCGCCATTCCCCTGTCGGTTTGAACGCTGACGGTTGTTCGGACGTAGAACGAAGCTTCATATGCATCGAGTCGTCGCAAATCTTCCTCTGTCAGTCCGGAGACGAGTTTTCCGTGGATCTTCGAGCCCAGTGCGGCGATACCCGTCGGATACGATCGCGCTGGCACTGCAACGCGCCGATAGCCTTCCAGAACGGCGTCGCGAATCTCCAGGTCGTCAATTGTGCGATGGAGAACGATCCGGATGACCTCCGGATACATGAGGGAGCCATATACGAAGAGAGAGGACGTCATGCCGCTTCGAGAACTTCTATCCTCTTCTCCATGCCATTCTGATTCGTCATGAGGCAGATGTGATTTTGGTCAGTCTTAAAATTCAATTGGTGAAGATCTGATTTTATTTGCTTTATATCTAACTTCAGAACGTTGACATCAGATTTCAGCATGCCAATGTCGGAAGATAATAAATCCACTTTGTCTTCTAGACTGTTCAAATTCTTACTGATGAGGGGTATCTCTCTCAAAAGCATTTGATTGAGCTGCTTGTCGCTCATCATCGGCTGGCCGTCTTCGTCGTACGTGCGGGGCATGGGGATTGGGGGAATGCGATCGTACTCTGCCCCTGTGGTTTTTTCCTGAAAATCCCTCGCCAAACAAAATCATTTTCGGCGTAGTAGTTTTAGGCTTCAGATAGAGCAAGTTGGATGTTCTATACCCCTGTGGAACGTCCTGTCATTTTGCAGTCATTTCCTTTTGCCCACGACCATAGATCGCGTACTGAAACCAGAATCGCTCAAGATCCCGATCGCATTCTTCCGGATGATTCCTGTAGTGTTCAAAAAAATCGGCATGGGTGTTGCCGGTAATGGAGAGGTAACGCAGCGTCGGATTGCTATTGATGACATTCTGCTCTTCTTTCCACTGAGCGGCACTGCGTCCGCGGGCAACATAACTATCATTTGTTTCTATCGGCTGGCCTGGATCGCGATGATCGCCGGAGAGAAAAAGTTCTCCCAAGAACATTCCCACTGAACCACGGAAAAAGTTGCGACGGCTCAATAATGTTTCGGGAACATTTTTCCAATAATTCCAAGCAGCCTCTCCAGTCATGATCATTCCCGCCCCTGCTAATCCAAGTTTGCCTATACCCACGAGGCCCTTGTCAACGTCGTCAATCATCACCACGCGTTTGCGATGCTCGTGCGCATGAGCGAGACAAGGAGCGAAAAATTCATCGTTCGATCCTTCGAGAAAAACAACATCACTATCCTGAATTGCCGTATGGAAAAAGTTCTGATGACGATCGAAGAATTCCTTGTTGTGAAGTACGCCAATGTTTCGAAGGCGTCCACCTTGAGGTAATTGATGAGTCTTGTTTACCAACTGAAGCCTCGCTTGCTCATCGTATCCAAAGTCCTCCTTGGTGAATTGCGATTTCGAGTACCGTGACCAAGCGAGATATCCCAACGTTCCCAAGAGGATCGCATAGGACTCTCCTAATTGCGCGCACAATCGCAGAAACTGACGACGTATCGTCGGATCATTCGCTGCCGTTTCTTTGCTTTCCTGAGCTCTCTGCGGGGGGCTATCCATACAGGAAATAATATCTGATACTCTGTTTTTATGCACCCAAGGAGAATTCTGCTGGTAGTACTATTCTTGCTTCTTCTTACATCCTGTGAAAAGAAGCCCGAATTTCCGATTCCCGAGGGGGTCCAGACCGTCCGCGCAGTGCTCAAGCCTGTCCCCTTCTCGCTCAAGCGCCGGGGCACTCACGCGTTGATTGGTGCCGATGGCAAGATGGCGGCCTACGCGGAGAGTACCGCGGTCAATCTTCGTCTGCTGGAAGGGCGCGATGTGGAACTCGAAGGGATCTTCGAGAAGAATTCGGACCCTGCGGCGTTGCCGGTCTTCGTCGTGCAAAAAGTCCTGAAGAGTGGCGAGGAAGCACTCCGTCCGTGGACGATTCCCGCTTTGGGTCTCTCGCTGGAACTCCCTCGGAGCTGGAAAGGATCTATCAAGGGTTCATCCGCCACATTCACCGCGTCCGGATTCACTTCCCCCGTGCTCTCCATTTCTACAGTCTCTAGCCCCAGCCCCACCAACCCCAGTCCTCTCTACGGTCCATTACCCGTGTCGGGATCGGACTCTTCCGCGGAACTCCTTGTCGTCGCCAGTCGCAAGGCAGAGGCAACACGCACGGCAGATACATGGACCGTAAAGATTCTTCCCGCTACAAAAGACGGCAAACAGCATGTCCTGGTGTTCGCCATTCAATCGGATATCCCAGCCGATGAGCAGCTCCAGACATATCGCAAGATTCTCACATCGATTCAATTCACCTCCGGTGGTGCATCGTCGCGTGCCGCGTCTTCCGCAACGTCAAAGAGATCGTCGGCCGCGGCGACAGGATCCCCCGGATCATCGCGCGCGGGCGGTGATGGTGCTCCGTGCGGCGGCGTTGCGGGGATTCTGTGTCCATCAGGCTTTTATTGCAGAATTACCGATCCTGTCGGCGAATCAGGAGTCTGTACGAAAAAATAAACAGGGAATGTTCCATGGCAGTGTGGAACATCTATGGTGTATGAATGTACACCACAACAGTTTTTTAAAGTGTGCAAGATCATTGATTTGACGGATTTTATTCGAAATATAGAATTTCAGTGTACATCTGTACACCAAAGGTCCCTCCACCATAGTTCCGAGGCCTCCTTTCCACTCCCATTTCCCCCTCCTAGTATGCCGAAGACTTCATCCTCTTCTTCCACTTCCATTATGGATACGGCAAAAACAATCGCCGCGAAAGCGACCTCCACCGCCGGTCACGGCAAATCCGCAGCTGCGGCTGCCAAGACGGAAGCGAATTCTGTAAAAAATGATTCCATGAAAGATGCCCTCAGCCAGATCAAGAAGAAGTACGGCGACGGAGCGATACTCCAGATGGGCGACATTTCCGGCATGAATATCGAACGGTTCCCGTCCGGCTCTCTCGGGCTCGACATCGCGCTCGGTGGCGGGATGCCCAAGGGCCGCATCGTCGAAATCTATGGCCCGGAATCCTCCGGGAAAACCACGCTCGCGCTCCACAGTGTCGCGCAGGTGCAAAAGAAGGGCGGCCGAGCCGCTTTCATCGATGCCGAACATGCGCTGGATCCGCAGTACGCCAAGAAGATTGGCGTGGATATCGACGCGCTCCTCGTCTCGCAGCCCGACAGCGGCGAGCAGGCGCTGGAGATCGTCGAAACACTTGTCCGATCGGGAGCCGTGGATATCATCGTCATCGATTCCGTCGCCGCACTCACGCCGCAGGCGGAAATCGACGGCGATATGGGCGATGCGCATATGGGTCTGCAAGCCCGCCTCATGAGCCAGGCATTGCGAAAACTGACCGCTATCGTCGGCAAGACCAACTGCACGGTGATCTTCATCAACCAGCTCCGTATGAAGATCGGCGTCATGTTCGGCAATCCCGAAACGACCGCCGGAGGTAACGCGCTCAAGTTCTACTGTTCGCTGCGCCTCGATGTCCGCCGGATCGACAAGATCGTCCAGAAGTCGGGCAAGGAAGACGGTGCTGCATCCGCGAATGACGAGGTCATCGGCAGTCGTACGCGGGTCAAAGTCGTGAAGAACAAAGTCGCTCCCCCGTTCCGGCAGGCCGAATTCGATGTCATCTATGCGTCCGGGATCAGCAAAGAAGGCGAGCTCCTTGATCTCGGCGTCAAATACGGTGTCCTGGAGAAGTCCGGCGCGTTCTTCCGTTTCGGTGAGGAGACGCTCGGTCAGGGCCGCGATCAGGCAAAGATCTTTCTGGTCGAAAATCCGAAGCTCTCCACTC
>JAHFJP010000025.1:8682-21211 GCA_023245765.1 Candidatus Peribacteria bacterium | reverse complement strand
TTGGGGAAAGAAGCCGTGCGCAACGTCTACTATCTGCGCTTCGCAAACCCGCTCCTGGAGCGTCTCTTCAAAAATTCGCTCATCCATCATGTGGAAGTCACCGCATCGGAGTCGTACGGACTCGAGGGGCGCGCGGGATACTTTGAGCACACGGGAACGTTCCGCGACATGGTGCAGAGCCACATCATGATGATGCTCTCGCTGCTCACAATGCTGATCAAAGAGACGGAGGACACGCTGCGGGAGAGCCGGTTCAACGCGCTCAAGCAGTTCTACCTGCCACCCGCGGGGGATTTAGACGACGTGATCCTGCAAGCGCAGTACACGAAAGGAAAAGTGCACGGGGAGTCGGTCGTCGGATACCGCGAAGAGGAAGATATTCCGAAAGACTCCCGCACCAATACCTTCGTGGCACTCAAACTCCTGAGTCGGGAGGCCCGCTGGCAGGGCGTGCCGTTCTATGTGCGATCAGGAAAGCGACTCAGTAAAAAGGAGACGAGGATCAGTATCCAGTTCCAGGAACCGCATGTGGTGGGAGAGGGGAGCGCCCCAAATCGTCTTGATGTGATTCTCCAGGGTGAGGCCGGAATGCGCGTGCATCTGCAGACCAAGATCGGCGGCACGACGCCGGCATTCCGCCCGTTGATCTTGGAAGATCCGCTCGTCTGCATGGGAGATTGTCTGCCGGAGCACGGGCTTTTGCTGCTCGAAGCGATTCACGGCAAACAGACGTGGTTCCTCTCGTTCGACGAAGTTCGCACGGCGTGGAGGCTGATTGACCCGCTGCAGGCCCATCTGGAAAAGAAATCGACGTCTCTCTCCTCGTATCCCGCGGGCAGCAACGGGCCGGAGGAAGCGAACACCTGGGCGGCAAAGGATGGCGTGAAGTGGATGCTGTAAGATTGGCGCATGCCAGCCGTGAACATCGTTGAGGCGAGCACTGATACTGACTTCGTGCAGAAGTCCGTCTCGTTCCTGACAAAAGCGGTGACCGACGCGATTGCGGCCCGCGGATATTGCATCCTCGGTCTCTCCGGCGGTTCGACGCCGAAGCCGGTCTACGAAGCATTGGGAAAAGAGAAGATTGATTGGTCGAAAGTCTGGATTTTCCTCATCGATGACCGATATATCCGTGCGGATGATCCGAACAGTAACCAGTTCCTGTTGCGCTCGACGTTACTGAAGAATGCCGCAATCCCGGAATCGCAGATCATTTTCCCCGACACATCTCTTCCTCTTCCGCAGTGCATCTCACTGTACGACCAACATCTGAAAAGTCTTTTCCAGAAGGGCTCTCCGGACATTGTCACGCTGGGAATGGGCGATGACGGGCATATCGCGTCGCTGTTTCCACCGCTCACAGCAGAAGCGTCTGGACCTTCATTCGTGATTCACACGACGACGGATAAGTTTTCGGTGAAGGATCGGATTAGTGTGACGTTCCCCGCACTGGCGAAAGCGCTTCAGTCAGTCTTTCTCCTGAAGGGAGATACCAAGAAGCATGTGTGGGAGGAGATGATGGGCTCTAAGGACGACGAAAGGCGATGGCCGGGCAAACTCATCGTCGCCAAAACACCGACAACAGTCATTGAACAGTGGTAATCAGTTTCTTTAGCCAATCTGTGTCTCAACTTCCGATAGGCTGCCCGCAACCGATCGAGGATGGTTCGCCACCCATCTCCACACTGTCCGCCGGAATTTCAGTTCCGGCGGGGTATTAATGTTAGATTAATGTTGTACGGAATTAATATTCTGCTACAATGACAGAGCCGACGAAAGGGGCTGGGCTCGTACGAGTACCCGCCTCTTTCAATCTAGAATTTTTACGACGTTTATGTGATGGAAAAGATCGGCTGTTCGGCGTTCTTTATGTGTAAAGAAATGTTCTTTGACCGCGCCTGCAATCCAATCAGCCACTTGTAACAACTCAACGTACCGTGAATCTGCTTGAGTTATATGGAGAAATCCAGGAAGACGACCGTGTTTATCGGATCGCAAATAATGACGCATTTTTATTTCCAATGACTCGCTGCGAAAGAAACGATCTACAACGAGTTCTACTTCCTGTGATTGTGGCTTGAACGTTGCAAAGTGATGCTCAAGTAGACGGCGCAGCATCAGATTTTGAAAATGAACGGGGTCTGCAGACTGATCATGATAACTTTTGAGGTAGATGCCACGATATTCATTTTTGGAAACATACACCGCGCTCGCGCGGACAAAACAATTTTGATGGGCATGAGCCAGAATGCGACGTAATTGCTCGCGCTGTTCCGGTGTGATCCGCGATGATTTTAATTCGCGCTTTACGGAGCCAAAGTATCGTAGTGCCCCCAAATGCAGATTCAGTTCTTTCAGTGAAACATCTGTGACATGGATAAGGCCAAGAATATAGTATGCCGAAAATGAACCGGCATCGCCGGACTCATCTATAAAGAGAAAATCCCGTTTGGGTGACGGTGGAGGATTTTTCGGATCCATACAGTTACGGCCAAGAAATACTTTGCTTGGGCAGATCCCAATTCAGTTCTTTAAAATGATTCATGATCTTCTTTTGTTGAACACAGATCAGATCAATCCGGTACCCCCCGTCATAGTTATGCGCCGCGACCCAGCGTCTGACCGCCCGCCGGAGCTTTACGCGCTTGTCCTCCGTTGCCGCCTTCTCCGGATGGAATCCCTCGCGCGTTTTCTCGGTGCGCGCTTTTACTTCCACAAAGACGAGGACTTTGTCGTCGGGATCCCAGGCGATGATGTCGATCTCGTCTTTGCCCTGCCGGACGTTGCGGTGCCACACGGAGTAACCAATGGACCGGACGTATGCGACAGCGAGATCCTCGCCCTCGGCCCCAACGATGAGGTGTTTGGGGCGGATGCGGTCGCTGGAGAGAAATGGAAATTCCATGCGATCACGGTAAAGAGCGCCCGACGGAGGCGGAATAGCCCCTCGGACAGATCGTTTTGGGCGATTTGGAGAACGTCGCGGATGGAAGCCAATCTTCGATGTTCCACGACCCCGTGGAACATCCGGGCTCGGCTTACTACAGCGAAATAGTCTTGATGGCCGGGCAAGACTTCTCCGGGAGGGTCTTGTTGGTGGTGATGTGCGAACGGAGACTAAGTCCTTTTCAATTTTCTCATCTATCCATGCTCACCCAATTAACCTCGTTCGCCGGCATCGGACTCCAATGTGAGAAAATCACCGTCGAAGTCGGATGGACGCCAGGCGAGGGAAGATTCTTCATCGTCGGACTCGCCGACGCCGCGGTGCAGGAGAGCAAGCAGCGCGTGTCGTATGCGTTGCGTCAGGGTGGCTTCAAGTTTTCGACGGGCCGGATGGTCATCGTGAATCTTGCGCCGGCGGATATCCGGAAGATCGGCCCGCGGTACGATCTCCCGATCGCGCTCGGGTTACTGATTGCGCACGATTTGGTGCACATCCCAGAGGAGAAGCTCCGCACGACCGCATTCCTCGGCGAATTCGCCCTTGATGGATCGTTGCGACATGTGACGGGCGTTCTGCCCGCGGCAATCGCGTGCCAGAAGCTGGGAATCCAAACGCTCGTGGTCCCGGCAGTCGACGGGCCGGAGGCGGCGCTGATCCCGGGCATCGACGTGATCGCGCCGCGGACACTGCACGAACTTTTGGCCATTCTGCAGGATGAACGTGAGCCGGATCCCGTCGCTCCTCCGCGAGATGACGTGCCGCCCGTACGCAACGCGATCGACTTTGCCGACGTTCGTGGACAGGAGCAGGCGAAGCGCGCGCTCGAAATCGCCGCAGCGGGAGGCCACAATGTTCTGCTCTCCGGAACGCCGGGATCCGGGAAAACGCTCCTTGCCCGCGCATTTCGAAACATTTTGCCGCCCCTCACGCGCGAGGAGGCGATCGAAGTGACGCAGATCTATTCGGTAGCCAATCTGCTGCCCGAAGGCACACCACTGATCCGTCACCGCCCCTTCCGTGTTGTGCACCATACAGCGAGTGGCGTTTCGATCGTCGGCGGAGGACAGACTCCCGGCCCGGGCGAGATCAGCCTCGCACACAGGGGCGTGCTGTTTCTTGATGAGCTGGGTGAATTTCCGGCGTACGTTCTGGAAGTCCTGCGACAACCACTGGAAGACCGACACATCACGATCACACGCGCACGCGGCTCGATTACGTTCCCCGCCGACTTCACGTTAATCGCCGCGATGAACCCGCCGAAATTTTCAACGGGATCTTCGAGCGGGCCCGCTGGACGAAAAATTTCGGCACCGCTCCTCGATCGCATTGATCTGACGGTTGATGTGCAGGCGGTACCAATCGAAGATCTGCAGAAGAGGCCATCGAGCAACACGGAGACGAGCGCACAGATCGCGGCGCGGGTCATCAATGCGCGCAAACGGCAGGAGCAGCGATTCGCGGGACGGGGGATACGGACGAATAAAGAGATGAATGTGAAGCAGATCGATGAGTTATGCGTTCTTGATAGCGCATCGGAGAAACTGCTGCTGCAAGCGGTAAATAGGATGGGATTATCGGCGAGGGGGTATCACAGAACGATCAAGGTCGCCCGAACGATTGCCGATCTGGCAGAGAGTGCCGATATCCAGACTTCTCATGTTGCTGAGGCGCTTCAGTACCGGCAAACCTTACAGGAATGACTAATGATAAATCACTAAGTAAGGCTGAAAGTCCAAAACCGGCTAACCGGAAGTATGATTTGGATGAAAGAACACACCGTTTTTCAAAAGCAGTTCGGGATTTTGTGAAGCTCGTTCCTCAGACAATTGCGAATAAGGAAGATATCAAACAATTGGTAAAATCGTCTGGATCCGTGTGCGGCAACTACATGGAAGCTTCCTTGGCAATTAGCAAAAAGGATTTTATTCATCGTATTAAAATTTGTAGAAAGGAAGCGAAGGAAAGTTGGCATTGGCTGGACTGCATCGATACCGGGACCGCATCGGAAACAATGAAAGAACATAAGCGACTTCTTCAGGAATCTTTGGAACTTACAAGAATTTTTGCAGCCAGCATTCGAACATTACAAAATTCGTAACTTAAAACTTACTTAACGATTTATCATTAATCATTTCGCTCCCACCACACTCCTTAACTCTTTCGCCATCTCTTCAGCTGCCCCGGCCGCTGCCTCCCTCCAGTCCTTCTTCCCGCTCGCATAGATAATGCTTCTCGACGCATTGACGATTGCGCCGGTGCCATCGCCGATGAAGCCGTGCGCGACGTCTTTCGCTGTTCCTCCCTGTGCGCCGTATCCCGGAATGAGAAAGGGGATATGCGGCATCAGCGTGCGCAGATACTTGAGTTCTTCCGGGTACGTTGCTCCGACCACCGCACCGACGCAGGAGAGCGAGCTTTTGCTGCCAAGGCACGTCGCACCCCAGCTCTCCACAAGCTGCGCGAGATGCTCGTGAACGACTTCGTCGCCGATAGGGAGATCCTGCAGTTCGCCCGAACTCGCATTGCTCGTCTTCACGAGAACGAAAATTCCTTTATCGTTCTTTACACAACGTTCCATGAACGGCTTTACGCCGTCGGAGCCCAGATACGGCGTCACCGTGAGCGCGTCGATCGGACTCTCGGTGGAGAGATATGCATCGGCGTACGCCTCGCACGTATTGCCGATATCGTTGCGTTTGCCGTCGGCAATGACGATGAGCCCACGATGCTTTGCGTGCAGACAGACTTCCCAGAACACCTTCATGCCTTCCCATCCGAGCACTTCGTAGAACGCCATCTGCGGTTTGACGCACGATGCGACGGCAGCGACCGCGTCGATGATGCCGATACAAAACTCCTGAACGCCTTTCGGGTCTTTGGAAATTCCCTCCGGTAATTTACTCAGCTGCGGATCAAGCCCCACGCATACCGGCGATGTCTTCTTCACTTTTGCGGTGAGGGCATCGGCAAAATGCATACGCAATCATCATCAATGACAGAGAGTCCGCGGGCAAGGACTTTTATCCTTATGTCTTTTGGGCTTCCTTTGCGATTAATCATTAATCATTTCCAGAGAGTGCTCCTTGCCAATGGCTGCCCCAACTCCACCCATTGGAAGTGCCCCGACTCGTCCGTCCAGTGAATCGCCCCGCTCGTTTCGAGGTTCCCCGCGAGATTCAGGCTGATCTGCATTGTTTTTTCCGTTGCACCAGAGACGAGCGACACGTCACCGAACAGGCGGAACGTGCGCATCTTGCCTCCGAGCGTGCCAAGCAATGCGGGAATGGAGAGACAATTGACCGCAGATTCGGATGCGTTGTAGGAACAATTGAGACGTTCGTTGCTGTCAGGAATTCCCAGCTGCCAGTTACTGACGTTGACCTGCGTGGACTTGCTTGCCTGGAAGAGCAGATCTTCGATACGCAGTGTCACGTTCTCAACGGTCTGCCCGGTAATCGTGAACGCCGCAAGCTGTTGCCCAGGGCCGAGGGGGAGAATGCCCGTACTCTCCATTGCATTGCGCACAGAAACAATATGCCCCATCGCCGTCTGGTGCTTGGGGAACGGCCCGGCATCGGTCCCCGATGTGTAGGTCGTGGTAGACCACTCACCGTCGGCAGTGATGGCGATGCGATCGACCTGCACGGTTTCCTCCGACGTGCCACCTTGATTCCGCGGCTTCATCCGGACCTCAAAACCGATAGATTTCTGTTCTCCTTTCTCGAGACGGTAGAACTTCTGCGCAAAGACTCCGCGCCAGGTCTTCTCGGTCGGATCGAATATTTTGTCGAGCGCAAGCTGTCCGATAGTGTTGCCACTCCCGTCCACTACATACATCGCATCGAGACCGTCGATATCCGCCTTCAGCCGGACTTCGGCCCTGTTGAGGTAGAGAGGTTCCAAATTCGCGAAGAGGTTGACGGCCGCAATGGGCGCGCTGCGCTCCCCCGCGATAAGGAAGCGGCTACTGGCGGGGAAATCAGGAAGGAGATCGGTGGAGGAAGAAGAGGATGTCGAAGATGCCAAGGAAGAGGAAACCGAAGAAACCGAGGAGTCCGACGACGCACTGCTCATGGAACGTGACGACGACATGCTCGATGAAGAAGCAATGACTTCTCCTCTCTCCGCCGCGCGATACAGGCTGAGTTCTCCGCGGCTATTGGCCACATACGCGGCAACGAGCCGCGCCACCTGCCCGCGCGTGAGCGACTGGTCCATAGATCCTTCCATGGCCGGCAGCCCGACTCCGGCATTGTATGCACCTTCACGATAGGGGACATACCACGCACCAGCAGGAACATTGTTCTTCACGATTCCATAGAGCTCACCGAGCATCTTGAGCGCTTCGGCATAATTCACCGTCCGCTCGGGATGGTAATACCCATCAGGATATCCGCTGACCATCCCCCGCAACTTTCCCAAACACACAAACCGCGAGAACCAGTCGCTCTTGTGCACATCGGGGAAGCAATCGCGTGAATCGGATGCGAGGACTTCCACGCTCGAACGTGCCGAGAGTGCGATCTTGATGAATTCCGCGCGGTTCACCGGGCGCCTCGGCATAAAGGTTCCATCGGGGTTGCCGGCGACGGCACCGAGATTCGTGAGAAGGCTGATACCCGCGGACTCCGCCGTGTTGAATGGCGCATCGGTATACCGCCCACTCACGTTGGTGAAATCAAGCGCGAGGGCGACTGCTGGAATCAGGAGGAGGATTGTGACGACAAATTTACGCATTGCGTGAAGTATAACGAATGAAGTGCGTCCGCGTTACCCGTTTCATGAAGATTTCTCACTCCTTTTTCTCCGTACCATCGGACCACAGCATCCGCTTGACCATGCCCCAAACTCCAAGAACAGCCGAAACACCCATACCGATCGCCCCTGCCGTCCGTACTTCTTCAATTTGTCCTGCGACGAGGATTGCCAAAAGCGATATTGACTGGAGGAACATCTTCACTTTCCCTTGCCAGTTCGCCTCGATTTTCTTTGCTGAGGGGTCGTCTGGCGCAATCACGGTGCACGTCGATGGCCAAATAGTCCCGCGGATACCTTCGATGATTTGGATGATCGGATTGCCCCGTTGCAGCAGAGAACGGAAATCCACAAGCATGGAAAGTGCACCGCTGATTGCCAGCCACGTATCCTCGCTGTACTGCGCAATCAGCACGGCGGTGAGTGGGATGTTGCCGGCCTTGTCGATGAGCTGATCGAGTTTTGTTCCTTCCACCGTCTTCCCGTTGGGCATCGCTCTGGCAACAGCACCATCGAACCAATCCAGTGTGAGCGCGATGGCATACAGCGTCCCCGCGGTGATTTGAGAAATGTCCTTCAGTCCAATAGCCGCGAGCACCAGCGGAAGCCGTGACGCAGTAATCTGATTGGGGTGTATGTATTCTCCTATCGCAGCGAACCCCTGCTTCACGAATGAAATCTTCTCAATCACATCTCGAACGTTCGGCATCGTGTCAGTCGATTCCGAAGAAGGCTCATTGGGGGATGGGGCAGCCATGGGGAGGGGCAGTGTACCAATGGCACTGTGCCACTCAACCCTTTTTCTTCCTGCAATATCCCCTTTGTCGTAGTGGTGACCCCGATTGGAATGAATGGCTATTCTGCTTCTGCCGCTCAGTAATGATAACGACAGGAAATGATGACGATTTTCTTGTTCTGGACCTCATACACAAGCCGGTGTGTCCGGTCGATGCGCCTTGACCAGCATCCTTTCAAATCAAATTTTAAAGGTTCGGGTTTTCCGATTCCTTCAAATGGAGTTTGCAGAATTTCGCGACATAACTTGCGAATTCGTTCATACTTGGCCGGATCACGGCGCTTCCACCAGAGATAATCTCTATGCGCCGCTTCCGTAAATTCGATCTCCATGAGGAAGTCAGAGCCGGACGCGAACGGTCTTGCCTCTCTTTGCCTGCTGCAAAGACTTCTCCAGGTGCTTGCGGTTCTTTACCGATGCATTCAGGTACGCGGTTTCGAGAAGCGAATTGTAGTCATCGAGTGAAAGCATGATGGACTTTCTCCCTTTGCCACGATCAATGACGATCTCTTCGCAATTGTCCTCCACGAGAGAAAGAAAATACGCCAGCTTGCCGCGGAGATCGGTGTAGGAAATGGTCGTCATGGTTGAAGTACGTAAATACGTACTTATTGTACTCTTGGTACTCAATCAATGCAATGAAAATATGTTAGGCTTATTTGCAGTCATGACCCCGTAGTTCAACGGATAGAACGACCCTCTCCTAAGGGGTAAATGTTGGTTCAATTCCAATCGGGGTCACCATGTAAAATTGCGCGCAGCGAAGCGAGCAGCAGATTTTACGTGCCACGTGGCGCCGCTATCAGAATTTTACGCATACCAAAACCTCGCCATCCGAAGACAGCGAGGCATGGTTCCCTGGCGGGAAATGAGATGTGGGCTAAGGATTGAGAACGATGTGTTAGATGCCTTGCGGAATCTGGAAGCCAGCGGTGTTGTCGCCAATGCGTTCCGCGATGTAGGCGATTGGGTCGAGGAGCTGGTCGATCTGCAGCAGGAAGAGGGTTCCGGCTGCCGACGCCGTTAGCGTCGAATTGTCGTCACCAGTGGCGATGGGGTCACCGACTTCGACTTGACGCTCCCCTTCCGCCAGCTTGGGAACGAGTTGATACTTGCGGCGACGGTCGCCCATGACGGTACCCCGGATCTGATAGACCAACTGCGTGTGCGCCACGGAATCCATGGGCCCTTGGAGGAGGCCAACGGATGCCAGGGACGACAGGCCGGCGGTCAGCGTGGAGGTCTGATCGGGGTCGCAGGCCACTTCGCAGATGGGGATGTTGGGCAGCGCCGCGCCGAGGACGGAGTGCATTTGGGTGGCAGCGAGTTCGGCTTCGGGCAAGCCGACGAGGCGGACGGCTGCGAAGCAGTTGATGCCGCCGCCAGAGACGCCCTGGATGAGACGTCCTTCGCGCGGGCCGTGAGAGATGTCGATGCCCAGCACGACCTGTCGTTCCGCGAAAGCCTCGGTGATCTGAGCAACTCGCAGGTACTGCGAGAAGGCCAGATCCCGTGGGCCGTCGGGGATGCGATTCGGTCGGCCATCGACGGGGGCGTTGTAGGGGACGCGTGCGCTGACGCAGGCGATGCTGGCGCCGTCAGCGATGCGATCCTGGTTTTGCTCCAACCAGCGCCAAATGACGGGGACGTTGTCTTCACCGGGGAAGGTGAGACCGAGCACGATCCCGATACGCGGACCCTTGCCAAGCATGCGGATGCCGGGCACGTCGCTAAACGTGCTCCTGGCCACTTGCTTCATGGTCGCGCGCAGAGCATTGGAATTGAACGGCAACATGGGAGACTCCTTTGAAACGGAAACACACGTGTGTGCACACCATCAAGGTGTGGACAGAGCTACGACTCTTCACACGGGAAACTCGAAAATTTCCCCGGTGAAGAGCCGGGCTCTTTATTAATCCTTAGCCTGTGGTTGCCAAGGAACCAAGTGTGATAATAGAATTATATTGATAAAATGTCAATGTATTTTAAAACCCCTAAACACTCATAAACACAATCGGCTGGCTGATTTAGCGACAATTTCTCTTATTGGAGAACCACCACCTCTCGCCCATCTTGCGGCAACGATCCTTTGATCTTGTACTCCTTTGCCCGCTCCTTAACGCCGATCACTTTCTCGACCGCGCCGAGTGCGCCTTTTTCGGCACCGGGAAGAATGATGAGCACGCGTGGATCGAATTCATCGACAAGTTTTTGCGTCAGCTTTACATCCGCCGCCGGGAGCGCCAGCACATCAATGTCCCCGACCGCTTCGATCTGCTTGTCGGTCCATTCTTTCACCGGCGACGAGAGGAACGCACAGCGGACGCCATCGACATCGGCAACGTAACTGACCTGCTTGCCATCGTCATGCCCGATTCCTTTAAAGGAAATTCCGCCGAGGTTGTATTCGCCCGGCCAGGAGAGCGCACCCGCCGTATCTTTTTCCTCCGGGACAGAGAGCAATGTGATCCCATCCTTTGCACCCTTCGCGGCATCCGGAAACACGACCACGGCGGTTTGGCCACCCGTGAGACGAAACGAAGAAGGGGAGAGGGAGGTGAAGGTGAGCATAAGACGAGCGTCAGAGTACTAGATTATTAGAATAATAGGGACCCGAATTGAAGAAAATCTGCCAACCACCGTGTCCTAGTATTCTACTACTCTATTATTCTAGGCTTCGATTCTTTCAATCTTGGCACCCAACCCCCTTAATTTCTCATCCAGCCTGTCGTACCCCCTCTCGATGTACCGGACATCGGTGATCGTCGTCTCTCCCTCGGCGCAGAGGGCTGCGAGGACCATGGCGGCACCGGCGCGGATGTCGTTGCTGGCAACCGTGCGTCCTTTGAGTGGTGTGGGTCCGATGATCAACGCCTGGTGGGCGTTGAGGATCTCCACATGCGCGCCCATTTTTTCGAGTTCGTAGAGGTACGCGAGACGCCCCTCGAAGAGACGTTCGAACATGCGGCTGACGCCTTTCGCCTGGGTCATCGCCACTCCCATGGGAGCCTGGAGGTCGGTGGGGAAGCCGGGGAAGACGTTGGTGCGGACGCTCATCGACTGGAGTGACGAGAGCTCGCCGTCGATGAAGAGTGTTTGCTCGGCAGCATCATATTTCCAGACCGCACCGAAGCGGCGAAGCGAATCGAGAAAGGAGAGAAGATGTTCGCGGTCGACGTTGTGAATCCTGAGCTTCCCGCGCGTGATGAGCGCGGCGAGGATGAGCACGCCAGCTTCCAGATAATCGGAGGTGACGGCGAACTCGACGGCGGTCAGCGGTTTTTTGCCATGCACGGTGACCGTATGCGCGCCGATGCCTTCCACTTTTGCGCCCATCTTCTGCACAAACCGCTCGACTTCCTGCACGTGCGGTTCGGCAGCGGCCAGATCGATACGCGTGGTCCCGGGGAGGAGCGCAGCTGCGAGGACGAGGCTTTCGGTCGCAGTAACAGAAAACTCGGGGAGGATCACGTGGCCGGGCTGGAGCGTTCCCTGTAGATGCAGTGTGTCATCGGTGCTCATATCCTCGGCACCAAGTTGTTCAAATGCTTCCACGTGCGCACCGACCGGACGTTTGCCGAGCACACATCCGCCGGGGTACGCCATCTCTGCAACACCGAACCGTGCGAGCAGCGGGCCGATCAGGACGATTGATCCGCGGAGTGCCGATACGTACTCGGCGGGGATCGGCTGACTTTTCACTTTATCGGCACGGATACGGACCGTGCCTTCCTCAAAACTCGTCTCGGCTCCCAGGAACTCGAGGATGCGGAGCATCGCGAGTGTGTCACGCAACTTCGGAACGTTACGGAGCACCGTTTCACCCTGCGCAAGAATGCTCCCCGCAAGCAGGGGCAACGCCGCATTTTTGGACCCGCCGACGGCAACGTCGCCGACAAGAGGGATCCCGCCGCGAACGCGATAGGTGATCTCCATGAGGGGCTTAGTGTAGCCTTCCTCGTACGAAATTGCTGCCGCAATTTCTACTCGGAATGACAAAACGGGGGCCCAAAAAAGGCAACTGAAGATAC
>JAHFJP010000025.1:0-8582 GCA_023245765.1 Candidatus Peribacteria bacterium | reverse complement strand
AGGGGACCGACGTTATTGCTTTTTCCGGCTCCACTGCAGGATTGCCTCTCCACACAAAAGGACCACTCCAATCGTTATGCAGCTATCGGCAACGTTGAAGATTGGAAACGTTCCTACCTGAAGGAAATCGGTAACGAAGCCGTCGCGCATCCGATCCGCAACGTTTGCGAGCGCTCCACCCAGGATCATGCCGAATGCGATGCGGTTCAGAAGAGTTTTCGCGTGCCACGCAGCCCACGCGAGCGCGAGCAGCGCGATCGTGATCAAAATATTTTGGAGGTATCCCGGAAACGTGATGCTGAACGCCACTCCTTTATTGACTGCATACTGGAACCCGGCAAAGGAGCCGAGGACGGAGATGCGGGAGGTGAGAAACGTATCGGCCGCAAGCTTCGCGAGAAGGCTCAGGATGAGGCTGATGGTGGTGGCGAGGAAGAGCATGAGAATAGCTTGCTAGCTGTTTAGCTTTTTAGCTTGTTAGCTTTCGCGTGCAAGAAAAGACAAATGTAAAATAGAAGCTAAACAGCTAAAAAGCTAATAAGCTGGTGCCATATGTTCCGCCGCATCGACCTCCTCTTACTGGGAACAACCGTCGTCTTGACCCTCTTCGGTCTCGCGATGCTCGCGAGCGTCTCGGTGTACGAGAGTTACCAGCTCACATTCCGTCTGTACGGCGTGGGGACGAATTCGTTTTACCTGTGGCGGACGTTCTTACACGTGCTGCTCGGCATCGGCGTGATGTTCGCCACCACGATCATTCCGTACCGCGTATGGGAAAAGTTTGCAAAGCTGCTCTTCTTCGCAACGATCTTCTTGCTGCTCCTCGTGTTGATCCCCGGCATCAACGCGGGGTGGGGGACATCGTGGAGTTGGCTCCGAGTCGGACCGTTTTCGATACAGCCATCGGAATTCCTCAAACTCACGCTCATCTTTTATCTCTCGGTCTGGCTCCAGAAGCGCGAACAGCTGATCGGCACATTTAAGGAGGGATTCATTCCGTTCGTGACGCTGCTGCTCGTCAGCACCTTCCTGATCGCGATCCAGCCGGACCTCGGTTCGTTCCTCGTGCTCTGCTGCATCGCCTCCGCGATGTTCTTCATTGCCGGAGGCAGCATTTTCCATCTGGGACTCGGCGGCGGGCTCGCGGCCATTTTGGGCCTGCCGATTATTCTCCAGAAAGATTACATCCGGCAGCGCTTCATGGCCTTCCTGTATTTAAATGACCAGAACGTGGCCGATAAGTTCGGCTACCAGATCCGCCAGGCACTAATCACGATCGGCAGCGGGGGATTTTTCGGCGTCGGGTACGGCAAATCGACGCAGAAGTTCGGCTACCTGCCGGAAGTGAAAGGCGACATGATTTTTTCGGCGATGGCAGAAGAACTGGGATTCATGCGGCTCCTGATTGTGCTCGCGATGTACGCGATCCTCATCTATCGCGGCTACCGTATTGCCGAACACGCGCCTGACCGGTTTGGATTCCTGCTCGCCACCGGCATCACCACCTGGATCGCGGTGCAGACGCTCGTGAATATCGCTGTGAACGTAGGACTCTTTCCGCTGACGGGGCTGACACTCCCCTTTATCAGCTATGGTGGATCGTCGTTGATCGCGCTCCTCGCCGCCGTCGGGATTCTCCTGAACATTTCGATGCATTCGACGAGTGAAGCGAGTCTTGCCAGGAGACAGTCACGGAAGAAGTTGGGGGGATGGGCATTGGGAACGTAAATATTGGAATGACAAATCATCAATAAATTCCAAAATTTCCAAATTTGGAAATTTGTTTGCGATTTATCATTTGTCATTTCCGAGAGGTATAATGCACTTTCTCATGAAAATTCTTTTCGCCGCCGGCGGTTCCATTGGCCACATCGCCCCCTGCATTGCCGTATGGCGGGCAGTGGAGAAGCGAAGCCCGGACGCCTCCGCGCATTTCGTCTGTTCAACGGCGATGGATGATCAGACGTTCCTGCAAAAAGAAGGAGTGGCGTTCACCGCGCTCTCCGGACGACGCGTATCTCTATTCGCGCTCCCGTTGATGCTGCTGCAGGCATGGATGATGATCGGCAGGGAGAAGCCGGATGCTGTCTTCAGCAAAGGCGGCGGCGTGACGATTCCTGTTGCCATTGCTGCATGGATGCGGGGGATTCCGATCGTCGTGCATGAATCGGATGCGGTGCCAGGACGCGCAACCAGATTCATTTCAAAATTCGCACGCAGCGTTTGTTATGGATTCCAGAATGGGAGTGAAAAGTTGAAAGTGAAAAGTGAAAAGTGTTTTCCATCAAACATCTACACAGGCAATCCTGTCCGTACTGACATTACACTCGGCTCACGCGAGCGTGGACTGAACCTCACAGGATTTTCCGGGTCACGTCCCGTGTTGCTCGTCATGGGCGGTAGTCAGGGGGCGCAGACATTGAATGACGCTGTCGCGAAACATTTGGATGAACTTCTTCGTTCCGTCGACATCGTCCACATCACGGGTGTCGGGAAATCCGGAGCTGCGGAGAAATCGGGATACTGGACGCGGCCGTTCGTTCACGATGAACTCGCCGACCTCTATGCGATCACAGATCTTGCGCTCAGTCGTGCGGGAGCGGGGAGCATCGGTGAACTGGCAGCAAATGGAATCCCCGCGATCCTCGTCCCCCTCGAGGGGCTCGCGCAGAACCATCAGGTGAAGAATGCCGAAGCGGCTGCGCGCTCCGGGGGATGTATTATCTTGAAACAGGCCGGACTGGATACCGAACTTGTCGCAATCGTCCGCAATCTCGCGGAGCATGACGAGATTCGCACGGCGATGAGCGCGAAGATGCGAACATTGCATAAACCAGACGCTGATGTTGCAGTAGCAAAGATCCTCTTGGCAGCAGCAGCCGAACGTTGTGGGGTGTCTTGATGCCTCCCGGCTCCATCAGTAGGCTCGTTCGGCTATGAACAACATGTACAAATTTATCATCCCGCTTTTTGCGTTGGCCTTCCTCCTCGTGAGCTGCAGCAAGCAACCCAAAACGACGATCGACCCCGCCTCCGGTTATCCCTCCACTCCTCCTCCCGTGACTGATGGCACCACAAAAGCACGGACGCAGTTCGACGGTGTGATGCTGACGGGCAAGCACACGGTCGTTCTCCACACCACGAAGGGCGACATTACCGTGGAGCTCGATGCCGACGCTGCACCCAAGACCGTGACGAACTTTATCGCGCTCGCCAAAGCCGGCGCATATGACAATCTCACCTTCCACCGCGTGATTCCGAACTTCATGATCCAGGGGGGTGACCCGGCAGGCAATGGCACCGGCGGCGAGAGCGTGTACGGCGCGACGTTCGAGGACGAGATCAACGCCAACGCGTACAACCTCGACAAGATGACGCTCAAAGAGCAGGCGCAGGGCGAAGCGCTCCCACCGGAACTCGAGAACCTGACAGTGAAGGCGTTCTACGAAAAACAGGGCTACGTCTTTAACGACAAACTGAACTCCCTGCCAATGGTCAAAGGCGCGATCGCGATGGCTAACCGTGGCCCCAACACCAACGGCAGCCAGTTCTTCATCGTCCAGGCACCATCCGTGCCCTGGCTCGATGGCCGTCACACGGTCTTCGGCCAGGTGACCGCGGGCCTAGACGTCGTGGATGCGATTGCGAACGTACCGAAGGACGGGGGGGATAAGCCGCTGACGCCGGTGACGTATACGGTGGAGGTGAAATCCTAGGGAACCGACGCAACCGATGATTCCGAAGAAACCGAGGATCCTCGGTTTCCTTGGTTACTTCGGTTACCTCGGTTTCGTTGTATGATGATGTTGCATGCGCACCCGTTTCCCCCCTTCCCCAACCGGCTTCCTTCACGTGGGCAGTCTCCGGACCGCTTTGACGAATCACCTGCTCTCCAAGAAGACGAAGGGGAATTTTCTGATGCGAATTGAAGATACCGACCGCGAGCGACTGGTGCCCGGCGCGGTGGAGAACATGCTCAAGGGGCTCGCATGGGCGGGAATCGTGCCCGATGAAGGTGTGATGCTCGATTCCAACGGGGAAGTGGTCCAAAAAGGAACGCATGGGCCGTACTACCAGTCGGAGCGGCTGGATCTGTACAAGAAATATGCGGCCGAACTCATCGAGAAAGGACATGCTTACTATTGTTTCTGCACACCGGAGCGACTCACGGAGATGCGCAAAGAGCAGGAGGCACGCAAGCAGGCGCCGATGTACGACCGCCGGTGCTGTAATCTTTCGAAGGAGGATGTTGATGCAAAATTGAAAGCCGGAGAGCGTCACGTGATCCGCATGAAAGTCCCGCATGAGAGGACGATTACGTTCAATGATGACATCCGCGGGGAGATGAAGTTCCAGGGACACACCGTCGACGACCAAGTGCTCCTCAAGGGCGACGGCTTCCCGACCTACCATCTCGCTCATGTCGTGGATGATCACTTGATGGAGACGGACCTGGTGATTCGCGGCGAAGAATGGCTGAGCTCGCTGCCCAAGCACATTCTCCTTTTTGAATGGCTCGGCTGGACGCCGCCACAGTACGCGCACGTGCCGCTGCTCCTCAGTAAAGACCGTAAAAAGCTGAGCAAGCGCGATGGTGATGTGGCGGTAGAGGAGTACATCGCGAAAGGATATCTGCCCGAAGTGATGGTCAACTTCCTCGCGCTGCTCGGCTGGAATCCGGGAACAACGCAGGAGATCTTCACGATGGACGAACTGATTGAACAGTTCAGTCTCGATCGTGTGCAGAAGGCGGGCGCGATCTTTGATTTGGAGAAGCTCGACTGGTTGCAGGGCCAGTGGATGCGGAAAATCTCACCGCAGGAGTTTGCCAAACGCATTCTGCCGCTGGTCACAGAAAAATTCCCCACTGCGGCATCCGACAAAGATTTTATAAAGAAGGCGCAGCTGATCCAGGAACGCATCACCTTCTTCCACGAAGCACCCGAGATGCTCACCTGGTTCTACAAAGAGCCCCACGCGAGCGTGGAGCTCCTCGCGAGTGAAAAACAGAAGATCACGAAGGCACAGCTGCCGGAAATTTTTGCGATTCTCGAGAAAACGCTCTCTGATGTTCCAGAAAAGAATTGGACCGTCGATGGACTGAAAGATGCTGTGCTGAAAAATCTTGGAGATTTTAAACAGGGTCAGCTCCTCTGGCCGCTGCGCGCGGCGCTCACCGGACTTCCGTACAGTCCCGGAGCGTTTGAAGTGGCAGAGGCGTTGGGGAAAGAAAAGGTGCTGCATCGGCTTGCCAATGCGAAGAAAACGACTTGAACGGGTGCTATACTGCTTGCATGGAACAGGACAAGCTCTCAGTTATACGGGACGTATCCGGAAATGAGCGTGCCGCTCAGATTGCACAAGCGCTCGCTCCTTGGGTGAGACAAACTCAAATGAAAGTCGAAGCAACCACTGGCATCAGGAGCTATCTGGATCCGGAAAAGTTCGCGCCGACTCCGCGGAATTGAGGAGAACCTGCTGAGTTTCGTGAAAATACTTTTCACTTTTCACTTTCAACTTTTCACTTCTCAAGAAAACTGTTAACGGCAACAACTGCATGACGATCCAAGACCTCATCCCCCTCGGCCCCAAGACCACCATGCGCATTGGCGGGAAGGCGCTCTACTATGCGGAAATTTTGACGGAGAAGGATGTGGAGGAGGCGTATGCGTTCGCGAAGGAAAAGAATGTCCCGCTGATTGTCCTCGGCGGGGGATCGAACACGATTTTTGCCGATGAGGTGATCAATGCGTTGGTGGTGCGCATAAAAAATGATGAAATGCAGATCAATGAAAATCGTGTGACGGTATCGGCTGGCAAAATTCTCGGTTCCTTCCTCAACGATCTCGCCGTAAAAAATCTGGACCTCTCCGCGCTCACGGGAATTCCCGGCACCGTCGGTGGCGCGATCTTTGGCAACGCGGGACAGGGCGCGAAAGGAATATGGATCGACAGCTTCGTGGAGTCCGTCACGGCATTTGTTGATGGACAATGGAAAATATTCTCGAGAGAAGAATGTGATTTCCGATACCGCGAGAGCGCGTTCAAGGAAATGACCCCAGCACCGATCATCTGGAAGGCAACGTTGAGGGTCCCGTCGCGACCGGAAGCTGACGTGAAAGCCGAAATCGAGCGCTTGATCAAAAAGCGCATCGAGACACAACCGCACATTAAAACGGCTGGCTCCTGCTTCAAATCTCTGCCGGATGGGACTCCCGCCTGGCAATTGATTGATGCTGCGGGACTGCGCGGAACGAAGATTGGCGGGATCCAGATCAGTGAGAAGCACGCGAACTTCCTGCTGAATGTGGAGAAGGGGACGTTTGAGGATGCGGTAAAAATCACGGGGCTCATTAAAGAGAAAATTCCGGAGATCGCGGGAATTGAGATGAGGTTCTACGACACAGAGGGGCGTCTGATCGACTGAGACTCAACCCAATCGTACAACGACCGCCACGCGGCCGTCCGCGACATGTGTTCCGACGGCTTTCCAACTCACACCATTCAGACAAAAAACCCGCCTGTGCTTCAAACATGAAAAAAATGCGTCCCATAGAACCGACCTCATCGCTGCAACTGGATCTGAACCGTATCCCATGGCCACCACTTCACCCCACGCTCCGTCGAGAAAATTGTCCGCCGCATGATTATGATGATCCCACGCAATCATGTCGCCTGCATGCCTGTCGGCATTTGATGATTTTTCATCCCATCCACCGACGTAATACATATCCGCGGCACTACGGATTTGATCGACTGTTTCATATGCTCGCACACGCATGTCGTCCATATGGGCCAAGGATAGCCCCGCGAAAGGACGGCCGTCATATATATGAAACGGCCATGTCAATTTTCGTCTTCTGAAAGCCTTAAAACGGCAAATCCTCCGGCTTAATTTCCGACGCGTACGTGAGCGCCGGAGCTTCGATGTTCACATCGACGGAGGGTGATGATCCGTGTGAGGAATCGCTGTCGCGGCTGGCTGATTCGGCGGAACTGCCGCTCCAGGACTTCACCTCGTTACTGATGTTGTTCTGCACGGTGGGATTACTGATGCCAAGCATGGAGACGGCATCGGCAATGATCTCGGTGGTCGTGCGCTTGGCGCCTTCTTTGGTTTCCCAGCTGCGGGTTTGCACACGACCGGTGACGAAGACTCTGTAACCTTTTTTTGCGGCCTTGCCCACTTGTTCGGCAAGCGCCCCCCACACGACGACGTTATGGAACTCCACACGTTCCTTCATCTCCCCCGACGCGCGGTCTTTCCACTTCTCATTTGTCGCAACACCGAGCGTGAGGACCTTCTGACCGCTCGTCGTGGTACGCATTTCGGGATCGCGGGTGACGTTGCCGATGATATCGGCACGGTTGAGGCACTGTGTGATGGCATTTGCGCCCTCCGGAGCCGGCCGCTGACCCTCTTTGGGATCGAGGAGAATCATGTCGAGCGCGACCATTTTGGTCTTACTGCGCTTCTCGTTTGTTTTTTCGTCCTGCCAGCTGTCTGTCTGCAGGCGCCCGGAAATGAAGAGCTGTGCTCCCGGTTTTACAAATTTGCCGGCGACTTCGGCCATCGGCCCCCAGAGCGTGACGACGTGGAACCCTTTGCCGTCGAGCATCTCGCCGCTGTCGGCCTTAAAGGAATACGGCGTGACGATGTTGAGATCGGTAACGCTCGCGCCACTCGGCGTCTGACGGACTTGAACGGGCTGTGTCTGGTACCCGATGATGTGCACGCGATTGAGGGAGAACATAGCGGTGGGGGAATGGGATAAGAGGAGATCCCGGGCTAGAGGAGGACATTTGTACACCCGAGGCATTTTGCACGCAACATTCGGGGGGTGAACTGCACATGACAATTTTGGCAATTTCTGCTAGAATAAGTAGATACATGTTCACCAACAAAAAACTGATTATCGGCGTGTTTTTGGCTTCTCTCGCGGCTATCACGATCACGCACCGTGCGATTCTCCCGGCACTGAATGGATCCGCACTCACCGGACAAATACCGGGCATGCCGATCATCCTGCCGCAGACATTCCCGTCCGATGAGTCGTTTTTCTCATCGGATGCGTCGTCATCGAAAGAACCGGGATCAACAGATGGAACGGCAGGGGAGCCGGCAACGGCAATCACCAATGGTGGTAATGGTGGCGATGTGTTTGACGGATGCAAAGACTACGAGAAGATATTCCCACGGGATGATTACAAGAGCATTCCCGAAGATAAAACGCTGGTGGATGGAGTCTGGCGCGAGACCTACAAACGGGAGAGCGACCGGATCGATCAGGAGGCTTTCCCGAAAGATGACAAAGGCGGGACGGCATCAACAGGAGAAGGTTGTAAAAAAAAGGAGCGGGACATGATCGCAAATTTGATGAAGCTGCTGAAGCAGTATGAATGTGCACTGACGGAGGAAGCGGGTGACACATTCGCACAGGGTGGAAGAGTGCTTGCCGAGCAGCGCAAAGCGAAAAACAACGATGAGCCGCTCACGGTTCTGGATCTCTTGTTTTACAGCCAGACCGAATCGCAGCAGATCGATCAGGCGATGGCGGTGATCAAGAACACACGCGAGCAGA
>JAHFJP010000024.1 GCA_023245765.1 Candidatus Peribacteria bacterium | reverse complement strand
CCCGGAGCGAAATTTGATCTCGATGCCTATGCGCGACAGATCGATCACATTCAAAAGCGCAACGGCGTACCGGTGATCTTCCAGTCGCACGGACTGACCGGCCCGGGCGATATTGTTGAGCGATATCGTCAGCTGTCGGCAAAATGCGGCAGGTTCATCGCCTTTGAACTCGGCACAATGTTCGCGCCGTTCGGAAAGATCTACGATCTCGAGACCTACAAGGGTCTGATGGAAATTCAAAACTGCATCGGCGCAAAGCATTCGTCGCTCGACCGAGGTCTGGAACTACAGCGCCTCGCGATGCGCGATGCGTTCAATCCCCAATTCCGTGTTTTCACGGGGAATGACCTGGCCATCGACATGACGCGCTATGGAAGCGACTACCTGCTCGGGCTCAGCACGTTTGCTCCGAACAAGTTCGCCCAGCGTGATCGTGCGTGGGAGAACGGGGATGTTGTCGGATTCGATGCGATCAATGACCCCCTCCAAGATCTGGGAAACCTGGCATTCCGCAATCCCGTCCCCGCGTACAGGCACAGCGCCGCGCAGTTTTTGCGTCACGTCACGGACTCCATATCCACCGATGTAACGCACCATCAAAGTCCGATGCGACCAAGATCGGATATTCCGCTTCTGAGGAGGATCGGTGAGAAGTTGGGCGTTGCTTAGCCTTTGCGCTTCAGTTCAATCAATTGCTGTGCTTCCGGCATTTGTCTGTAGTGCGGATCCAGCGGAAAGCATCCGGAGATCATTCCCTTTCGCGCAGCGGTCGTGCAATCACTGAGAGTGCGACAGATCTTTCCGCGCGCGAGAGTGCCGTTCTTGAGCGTGTCTGCCGGCAGATCAGGGTACGAGAGGATCATGCGTCCCAGTCCGACGGCATCGACTCCGCCTTCTCGCACTGCAGCCTGCGCGGCATGCGGCAAGTATTCCTGCAAGTACGAATACCCCGTGCCGATCATCGGCATGCCGGGCAGCTCCTGCTTGCACGCCCGCACGACATTGATCTGCCGTGCGACGCCAACGAGCGGATCCTCGGGTGGCAGATATCCGTCACTGGGAGGATGTGAGGCAGGTCTTTGGATGTGGGGATCGTAGTACGGTGACCCAACCGTCGCATTGATCGCGACCACTCCATGCGCCTGCAACATCTTCATGAGTTCCAACGGCTCTCGGAGGTCGATGTTCATCGGATTGTCGGGATCCACCCCGAATCCGTAGCGGTATGGCTTTAGATGATCGAAGGGCATCGGCCGACCGACTTGTGTGCTCGTTTCGTACGGAACGGTATCGAAAATGCTTAGGCGAACGCCGACCATCAGGCCGGGGCACTCGCTGTGAATGCGGTCGATGATCTGCAGCAGTAGCTGTGCGCGGCCCTGCAGGTCACCGCCGAATTTGCCGTCCCGCGTGTATGCGCTCAGGAATTCGTGCAGCAGGTATCCGTGACATGCTTTGACGTCGACGAACTGGTAACCGGCCCTCTGAGCAGCCTTTGCTGCTTCAACGTACGCGTCGATGAGCCGCTCAAGATCAGCATCAGTCCACACGACGGAATCATCTGCCGGGTCGATGCCGAACTTCTTATCGAGCAGCGGGTGGTGGTAGGCAATGCGCGGTTCGAGTTTCGTACCGTTGGGGCGAGAAAACCGTCCGGAGTGCGTCAGCTGCAATCCGACGAGCAGATCATCCGTTGTTCCGTTATGTAGTTGATGAGACGCGCGGAGTTCGCTCAAAAGAAATGCGAGACTTGCTTCATGAGCAGCCGTTGCCATCAACTGGTTCGGATTCGCGCGTCCATCATGCTGCACCGCGCATGCTTCACCTCCCCAGATGATCTTGGCTCCGCCCATACCGAAACGCTGCCAGCGTCGCAGCGTGTGGTGTGAATAGGTTCCATCCGCATTTCCGTCCCAGCCTTCCATCGGATGTACACACCACCGGTTGCCTGCGGTAAAATTGCCGATCCGGAGAGCCATTGCCATCGGCGATCCCTCGTCTGCACGGAGAATCCGGTCATCAACCGGGAATGAGATGTTCAGAGCTGCAAGACGCTCCCGAAGTGCCTGTGCCGATTTAAAGCTCGGAATTTTGACGATGTTCCCTCCGGCTGGCGCAGTGGAGAAGCGTAGTTCCGGTGACGATGTCGGGTCAGTCAATCTCTCAACTGGAGGAGGTGAATCAGGCATAAGGAAGGGAGTCTAGCTGCGGTCGATGGCGTTCTCAATGCCCTTATTCCCCAATAAATCCTCCCGCCTGCAGTTCGTAGAGCTGCCGGTAGATTCCCTTCTCTTTCGTCAGGAGCTCGGCATGCGAGCCTTCCTCGACGATTTTCCCGTGTTCGATCACGAGGATCCGGTCAGCGCGTTTGATGGTGGAAAGGCGGTGAGCGATCACGATGCTGGTGCGGCCTTCCATGAGCGTACCGAGCGCCTCCTGGATGTACTGCTCGCTCAAGGAATCCAGACTGCTCGTGGCTTCGTCGAGCACGAGGATCGGACGGTCGGCGAGAATGGCACGCGCGATGGCCACACGCTGGCGTTCGCCCCCACTGAGTTTAACTCCCCTCTCACCCACAAGCGTGTCGTAGGTTTTGGGAAGAACTTCGATGAATTCATACGCGTGCGCGAGCTTGGCCGCGCGTTCGATCTCGTCGCGCGTTGCGCCGGGCTTTCCGTATGCGATGTTTTCGGCAATCGTGCGGTGGAACAGGATCGGATCCTGTGGCACCAGGGCGACTGAGCTGCGCAGGCTCTCCTGGGTGACACTGCGGACGTCCTGGCAGTCGATGAGAATCGCGCCGCTGTTGACGTCGTACAGACGCATCAACAGTTTCACGAACGTGCTCTTCCCGCCGCCGGAGTGTCCGACGACCGCGACTTTCTCGCCAGGACGGATCGTGAGCGAGAAGTCATTGAAGATCGCATGCGTCGCGCGCTCGTACTGGAAGTGCACATGGTCGAAGCGCACCTCGCCCTTGTTCACCATGAGACTCGTTGCATCCGGTGCGTCATGAACGATCAGCGGACGTTCGGCGATCTGGATCATCTCTTCGCAGTGTGATTTGGCCTTGAGGAATTCACGCGTGTTGCGGCCGATGTCGAACAGCCGGTTCCAGAGCTGCAAAACGTAGTATGTGACGACGATGAATCCACCGACGGTAAAACGTCCAACGGACCACAAATGAACCGCGAGGAGCAGGACGACGAGCTCCAGGAAGATCAATGTGAGGAATTGCATGAGCGTGAAGCTCGTCGCCATCCACCACGATGTCCACTGCCGGTGCTGCCACTCGGCGACTCCCGCGTCGTGACGCGCATCTTCTTTGTCCTCGGAGGCGAATGACTTGACGAGAGCGTTAGCGGAAATCGTATCGACCATGTTCGCCGAGACTTTGGTGTCCTGTTCGTCGGTCCAGCGGAAGTAGCCTGCCAGCCACAGGTTCAGGGCGATCGAGATGGTGGAGAACACAATGATGCCGATCAGCATTGCGATGCCGATGATGGGTGCGTAGAACCAGAGCACTGCCATGAGGCCGATCACCAGTACGAACGCGGGCAGAAAGTTGATGCAGATGCGGTCGAGGATGCCTTCGACCGTATCGACTCCTCTGCCGATCTTGCGGCTCGTTGCTCCAGCGAATTCATTCACGTGGAAGCTCGTGCTGAGGCGCTGTGTCTTGGCAAACATATCCGCCCAGATCGCCCGCATGACGCGCGACTCCACCCACGCGATCGAGAGGTGACTCAATTGATCCATGATCAAGAAGAGTGCGGCGACGACAATACCGAGACTGACCATCAGCATCGCGTAGCGCGTGACTACGGGGTCTCCAGGCGTCCCATGAACGATCGCGTCAATCGCATTCTTGTAGAAGAACGGTTGCGCGAGCGTTCCGACCGTCGAGAGGATCTGAAGCATGGCCATCGCGATGAGCATCGCTAGGTGTTTGCGGACGTACTTCCATAAAAATTTAAATACCGATGGTGTGCGAGGGGGCCGTGACATAGCCTGATGATAACGACAAAAGAGGGCTTCTGTTACGGAAAAAGTCATCATTTTGTTGTTTGAAATGATATTTGACATATGTGGTAATATATTTCTGAATGGCAAAAAAGAGGCCCACACCCGGCAGATCTGAAATGCCAGAATTTCAATTCGTGGAGGTTCCGTTGCCCTCATTTACTCAACTGCATCCAGAATTCGTTGCTCTTCTCTTGCGAAAGCTTTTTGGGGCTCATGGAGCGAAAAATCAACGCATCCATAACAGGATTGTGACAAACGACTCCCTTGAAGAAGTTCACACTGTTGAACCAAACCTCTGGCAAGCAGATACCAATTTATTCACGAGCCAATGGAGCTCTTCGTTCGCTCATGGGGCCGATACTCTTCTGCCCGCAGGCTTGATGCTCGAAAAGATTTTTGGCAAGGATGAAAAATTGGTAACCATCGATTCTCTTCGTTGGCAGAAGCTCATTCGTGAGAACATGCTCTTCACCGCCAGCACAACGCCATTCGATTCAAAGCAAACGGAGTCCTCACTGATGACTGCATCATTCACGACCAATCAGGGACGGAAGCTGCATGTAAGAGGTGATGGGAATGGCAAGGAGATACAGGGAATCGCGCCGCGCAATCCCGTTGCAGAGAAGCTCTTTTCTCGCAGCCCGGACCAATGCAAATCAAACAAGCAAGGGTGGCATGAATACCCTCTCGGGCAATATGATCACCTATCCGATGAGCAAATCGTTCGTCCGGGTATGACGATGTCTACCGCGGTTGATTTAATTAATTACGCAGTTCTTTTCTGTAATGAACTCAAGCACTACGACTGCACCGGTACGCGTTTGTTCCTCGGGGTGAAAGATTTTACTGTCCCGGATGTTTTGCGAACCTCACGGATCCGCGTACAGCTTCAGCATAGTGCGGTAAAAAATTCGCCGAAGCGTTTCACGATTGTGCCGGTCAAAGTCGAGTATCTTGATTCGGGTAGAGACGTGCTCGGCGGAGGGCTCTGCTACTTCGCTTTCCCGCAGGACGAAGAAGCAGAAAGGGAGTTTGAAAGAGAATTACATGCAGAAAAGTAAATAGAATAACAAGATACGCCATGGTTCTAGAACTGGAACCGTTCGCGTTTTCGTTCTATCATGTCGGTTCATGGCAGATCTCGCGTTTCTGATTGCCGGATTTATCGTCGCTTCGGGATTTTTTGCGATGATCGACGCGGCGGTGCTCAACGTCACTCCCGCGGAAGTCGAGGTCCTCATTGCCAAGAAGCGATGGGGCGCGAAAGAGCTCAAAAAACTTCTGCAGCACACGACGCGCGCGATCATTGTCATCGTGCTCTTTACGAGTGTCACGAACATTCTCGGCCCGATTCTTGCGGCGGAAAAAGCTGTCGAACTTTTTGGAAGCTGGTCGATCGGGTACATGACCGCTCTGCTCACGTTTTCGACGATCATTTTTTCCGAAATCATTCCCAAATCCCTTGGCGCGCACAACGCTCCGCGCATCAGCCGTCGCGTAGCGCCATTCCTCCTAGCGCTGATCACTCTCCTGTATCCTCTGGTGATTGTGTTGGAGCGCATCGTCACAGTCTTTAAGAAATCGGGAAAGCGCAAGATCGGGACGGAGGATCAGATACGAGCACTGGCCAACATTGGCGGCGGCGAGGGACATATCGATTCTGACGAACGTGAATTGATTCACCGGGCATTCGTCCTCAATGACAAGAAAGCGAGAGACGTCATGACGCCGGCAAAAAATATCGTGTGTATTCCCCATGACTGGACCATCCGTCAGGCCGCCCAACTGATTTTTGCACAACAGTATTCCCGCTATCCCGTGATCGGCTCGTCGCTGGACGACATTCGCGGATACCTCCTGAGCATGGATGTACTCGAGAATCTTGCGGACGGCAAAGGAGAGAGGCCGGTCACAGGTCTGGTGCGCAGTTTGCTGACCGTCGATGCTGCATTTCCGTGCGACGCACTGCTCACTGTTCTTCGCAAAAACACTGCTCAGCTTGCCGCAGTCACGGAGCGGCGCACGACCGTCGGTCTCGTGACGCTGGAAGATGTTCTCGAGGAACTTGTCGGCAAATTCAGGGATGAAACGGATGTACCGGGGCGGGGAGAGAACGGACGGTCGGATGTTTTCCTCACAGGAAAATAGTATAGTTTGGTCGATGAAGCGGAAAATTGCGATTTCGCCGAAGGAAACTCTGTTATTGGCGGTATCAATCATTGTTTGTCTTTTGCTCATGGAAGGAGTCTTACGCGTGAGAGATTTTTTGAATCGCAATGTTCGGTATGCTCACAATCTTGAGTTTGAAACGATGGATGTTCTGAATGCGGATGAGTTTCGCGGTGTCCGGGTTTCCCCGGAATTGACGACGGGACATGGCAACATTTTCGTCATCGGTGATTCGTTTATGTACGGCGTTGGCGTCAGCCAAGAGCAGTCGATCCCGGTGACACTGGAGAATTCTCTCTCAAAGGAGAAGTGTCCTGTATCCGTGTTCAATCTGGGGATCCCCGGTGCTGGGCCAACGAATTATGCAAAAACGGCGGCGGAGTATCGGCAGTACACGCCCGATGTCGTCATCGTTGGTCTCTATCTCGGCAACGATATTCAGGCCAAAGAATCGCCCGCTCCTCCAAAACCCATGAGCATCGTGAAGAAGATTCGCGCTCTGATCGGGAATTCTGCCATAGTGAAGTCTGTCTCCGCACTCTTACGGAGCATTCGGGCGGGACTGTTCCATGAATGCGTCATCGCAAACGAGACCGGAGTGGATATTCTTTCGTATCATCTGCCGAAGACGCTTGAGGCCGCGATGTGCGACGGGCGCATGAATCCTCATATGCTGTCACGCGGTGCGCTGGGAGATAACGACGCATATTTTCAGGAGCTCACGCGACGCTTTACAGAGGACCCCACGACGAAAGACAGTCTCCTGGCGGTGCGAAATGCATTCCCCACGTCCAAGTTCCTTCTTCTCGTCATCCCCTCAAAGTTTCAGGTGAACAAGGCATACCTCCAGCCAATGAAGGAGTTGGGCTACGTGTTTGCGGATGAGAACGTGGTACGCCGCACGCTGCAGGATGCTGTCATTGCCTGGGCACGGCGTGAGGGCATCGAGACGATTGATTTGCTTCCTTTGATGTTCACGAAAGAGCGACAGGACGGAATCCGGCTTTTTTATCAGTACGATGAGCATCCCAATCAGCAGGGGGCGGAATTTATTGCAGGGATTCTTTCCAGGACGATACAAAAAAAGGATATTTGCCAGTAATATTTGTCGTTTGCCATCGTGTTCCTGTAAGAAACCTTCCGTATGCGGGTCCGAGGGACATATGCAACAGTCGAGAATCGCGTACGGAATTGTCTTCTGCTTACTCCTGGTCATCGGTACTGCGTATGTGCAGAGTGCCCGGCAGGAACCACTCGCGCTCATTCCCGTGACGAGAGAGGATGTGCGCAAGACGATCAGTAAAGTCGGCATGATTATCTCAGAGCGGGATACACCGTTGCGGTTTGTCAGTACGGATTCCGTTTCTCAGATCCTGGTAGAGGAAGGTCAGCAGGTGCACAAAGGTCAAAAACTTGCGACGGTGGATTCGAAAGGCCTTGCCGGGGCGGTCATGACCGCGTCTGCGGTGCTGAAGACTGCTGAGTCGCGGCTGGAGGCACTACAGCAGGGTGCGCGCCCGGAGGAGATCGCTGTGATCCAGGCACAGATCGACAGTAAAAAAGCGGAAATCGCACGCCTCGATCGGCAGCTGCAAAACGCACAGTCCGCTCTCGATGTTGGTGAAGAAGCTCGTGTTTCCACTGTAGGAGAAGCAGACGAACGCCTCGAGAGTACGGTGACGGCCGCAAACGGCAGTGTCTCGGCACAATATTCGAAGACAAAAACGGCACTTGCAAGTATCGAAAGTGTCTTCAACCGTCTCGATGTCCAGGATGCCATCGTCAAAAGTCTGACAACTGACGTCGCTCTCCTGCACGCAAAGCAACTCCTTGTTGAGCAGTATGTTGATCGTGGGATGCAAAGCGACGTCACTCCGAATGACGCAGAATCATCTCTTGCGAATATCCGTCTCGCGCATGATGCCATCACGCCCGTTGCAAACCTCTTCACGGAAGCCGTAGACGTGCTGTCGCGGCTTCCAACGACGAACTACTTCACCAGTGCGGCCCGGGAGAGTGCAAGCAGCGTCATCGTGGCACAGCAATCGATAATCCAGGAATCACTCTCCAGACTGAACGACAGTCTAAAAAACATCCAAGAAGCTTTGGCCCGCGTGGGTGGAAAAGAAATTCTCGATGAGACAACGGCTGCAGCTTCAGAAGAGGGAATCGACGACATTCAGGCGCAGATTGTTGCGCTTCAGGCGGCTCTGAATGTTGAGGAAGCCCAATTGGTACTGAAGACAGCACCACCACTCAAAAGTGACGTCGACCAGGCCTCCGCGCGCGTGCGCCAGGCGCAGGGCGATCTGAGCAGAGTGATGGCCGAGTATGAGAGGACCATACTCATATCACCGGTTGACGGAACGGTCATTGCGGTCAGCCTTGATCAGGGCCAGTCCCCTTCTCTGACGGAGCCTGCAATTATTCTGCGGAGCACTGAACCGCGCAGCGTACTGGTCAACCTCTCTGACGAGGAGATGGGATCGATCGCATTGTCGAGTACGGGCAGCATCGCTTTTGATGCAGCGCCCGATGCGTCCATCCCGCTGCGCATGGACGAAATGTCCCCCAGTTCAACGAAGATCGATGGCATCGGGAACTACAGGAAACTCCCCTTCCGCGATCCGCACCCCGAGTTCTCCGATGGAATGAGCGGCAATGTCACGATTGTTCTGCAAGAGCGCAGGAACGTACTGACGGTCCCGACCGATCTTGTGAAGCGGCATGCCGATGGCACAGCTGTCGTGCGCATCAAGCGTAATGGCCAGATCATGGATGTCACCGTGGTCCTTGGTTTACAGGGTGATGATGGAAAGACCGAAGTGCGGGAGGACATTACGGAACGCGATGTCCTGATCGTCAGCAATTCCTCCCTGTTCTAACGTCTCATTATGAAGCGCTCATCGGTGATAAATTTCTGCATTGTTCTCACTCTCTTTGGAATCATCCAGGGGTGGGTGTTGTATTCGCAGTTCATCAAGCCTGCTTCTATCAAAACAACACAGGCCTACCTCACGGGACAGTCGGTTGCCGTCGGCACGCCCGTGAGCGGCATCATCAAGTCTGTCAACGTGACGGAGGGGAAGCATGTGGAGAAAGGCCAGCCGCTTTTTTTGATTTCTCAGCAGTCCCCACTGGAATCCAGTGGCGAAACCCCCATCGCCGTTGTCGCGCAGCAGTCTGGCACTGTCTACAACATTGAGGTCACGGCGAACTCATTCGTTCAGGCGAGCCAGATCCTGGCGCACATCGTCGATACCGACCCAAAGGGCCTCTTCGTCGAAGCGACGCTCTCGGTCACTCCCGAACAGTTTTCTTCCATCACGCCGTCGAGGCTTGCGACAGTCCAGGGGGCATTATTGAACAACGGTGATCCGGTTCCATCGGTGATCACGAGTGTCGACCTCTACGACGGGTCCAAGCACACCGTTGACGTACGCTTGCGCCTTCTCGCGGATGCATCTGTACCGAATGTGGAGACAATCCTGAAACTCCCTGTCGAAGTCACGATCGTCACCGGACAACAGGAAAAAATAGCGTTGAACCCAGAGTCCGCAGCGGCGGAATTACCCCCTGCATCCCGGTGAGGTGTGCCGTGGTAGCATATCTCTATGGGCCAGTAGCTCAGTTGGTTAGAGCACCGGACTTATAAACCGGGGGTCGGTGGTTCAAATCCCCCCTGGCCCACCAGTTACAGTGATACCAATCGGCGCCTACTGCGAGCTTTTCTTCGCATCCGTCACCGAAGCAGTACTCTCCAGCCAATCAGACATCGTTGCACGCGCCAAGGCGATCGGGATTCTCCTGGCGGAGGGCACTCGTGCGATCAATTGCGATCCCTGAATTCTTTCCAGCGAATTGAGTTTGCCTCTGTCACACAGGAGATCGACGACATCATTTACGAAGCTGAAGAAATCAGGATTATTCATGCAGTCGCGGGCATCCATATCGCAATGCGATAGCAAATTCAGGAGGCCAACATCCTGCTGTTTCAGTACTTCATTCCGCAGAAGAAAGTAAGCGTACGTGCCGCCTCGCTGCAATTCTTTGTAGAAGAATTCCTCAATGAGATGCTGGTCCTTCGATTCAATGACAACCTCTGCCACCTTGCGCTTCAGAGAAGCAATTTGTGTATGTTCAAATATCCAAATCAACTGAGCCTGCGCATTTCCGTCAAGGAAACGACTCCCCACGACATTCAATACAAGCAGTACGGCATCGGTATACATGTCATCAATCACTACACGCTCATTCCCCTTTTGAAACAGATAATATGCTGTGTTGCTCACCATCCTGTTCGCTTCATCACCTTTCAGCAATTCCTGTGCGATCAATACCGCCGCATCCGGTGTTTTTGCCGTTTGCAGTGCTTCCCAAGGATGAAGTTTCCCTATTGCATCAGCCGCTGCGGTGCGAACAGGATGAGACTTGTTCTCTGACAATAATGCAGTCAATGCCTCCCGTCGGGGGCTGGGGGATTTCCCCATTTGAACATTGCTCTCAAGAGTATCCAAGAGCGCCAGTTCTAGTTGTACCGGTGTGAGAGATTGGACATTACCTTCTTGCAGAAGGGCGGTGACATCCCGGGGATCAAGAGGGTTTGCGTCTTCAACTCTGGTCTTCTTTCTGGACATGTCCTGAAATGGGAAAAAGGAAGCCATGGTAAATCTGTTCATCAGTTGTGTCAATATTCGACCCTGCTACGCTTTCCCTATGAAACGTCTACACAATCCTCTTTTCATCACCAGCATCACACTCATTGCACTGAGTCTGATTGTTTTTGGACCATTCGTTGGTAACGAATTCGTCAGTTTAGACGATAGTTACCTGATCTATGCCAACGCGGCTGTGAAAACGTTTTCGATCAGAAATGTCTTCCATGTCTTCACCCACTACGACCCCCAGCTCTACATCCCGCTGACGTTTTTGAGTTTCCAGCTCAGCGCAGCGATCTTCGGCATGCATGCGATAGCATTCCATGCCGTGAATCTTCTTCTGCATTGCGCGAATGTCATTCTTGTTTTGCTGATTATTCGTAGGCTTTCGGGGAACCTCTTCATCGCTTCCGTCACCGCAGCGCTCTTCGCTATTCACCCTATCCAGACGGAAGTGGTGCTGTGGGCGGCAGCGAGAAAGGACTTGCTCTCGGGGTTGTTCTTTCTGCTCTCCACATTGTGGTATCTGAAATTTCGTGAACATTCATTGAGAAAAAAGAATCTGTACGTGAGCGTGCTTTTCTACGGCCTGGGGCTGCTGTCCAAAGTCTCGATCATCATGCTGCCGGTCTGGCTGCTACTGATCGACTATTTGCACAAGCGCCCGCTCAAGAAGCCGGTGTTCATCGAGAAAATTCCGTACGCAGTTTTAGCGGCCGTGTTTGCCGTAATCGCGGTGATCGGAAAATCCCGCATTCTGGAATCGTCCGGCAACCTGACCAATGTCCTACTCGTCTTCAAAAGCGCGGCGTTCTATATCGAGAAGTTTTTCTGGCCGCTCGGTCTCTCCGTGGGATATCCCTACACGAGCAGCGGCAGTCTTGTTGCGGATTTCGGGCTGAGCGTGCTTCTGGTGTCCGCGCTGGTGTGTTTGATGATCATTCTGCTCTACAGGCGCAATCGCTTCGCCGCGTTCGGTCTCGCGACATACTTTTTGTTGCCGGCTCCAAGCTTTACGACATTCTGGAAAAACGGAACCCTGTTTTTCGCTTCTGATCGCTACGTGTATCTCGCATCGATCGGATTCTTCGCGTTTGTTTCCGTGGTATTGAACCTGCTTAAAAACCGCATGCAGCAGCGCAAACTCAGTGCTCTTCCTCTCTATGCGGTGACGTCCGTTCTCCTGATCGCACTCATGGTGATTACCCACGCTCAGGGCGCCGTGTGGGCCGATACGGAGTCGCTCTATCGCAATAATCTGCGCTTCTATCCCGATTCTGTCATGGTCGAAACAAATCTCGGTCTGGAGCTCCAGCATAAGGGAAAGAAAACTGAGGCCCGGCAGCATTACCTGCATGCGATTGAACTCGACCCGCATTCGGTGGAGGCGTACTTCGACTTATCGTCTCTTGAGGCGGAGGAAGGGAAAACTGCCGAGGCGGATACACTGAAGCTCCGGATTATCGATGCTGTTGCAGCCGATCATCTTCGCAGTCCCGCCGATCTGCGGCCGCTTCTCTGGCTTGTGGGGAAACTCGAGCGCATGGGAAAGGTCGATGAGTCCGTGCGGCTCCTGCGTAAACTCATCGCTCTCGCACCGCAGTACCCCGAACCTCATGAGCTTCTCGCACAATGGTACCGCGCGAAGGGCAAAGATGCCGATGCCAAGGCGGAATTTGAGATCGCGGCAGCGCAAGGATCGAAGGATCCAAAGACGTACTACTATCTCGTTGAGTACTACTCGACAGGTTCGGGCACAACATTGCAGATCATCAATGCTCTGCAGAAAGGAGTCGATCTGGATCCGGGAAATCAGGCTGCTCGAAGCAAGCTTGAGGAACTAAAGGCCGTTTCAAAATAATTCTTACCATTTTGACCGCATAATGAAATCCTTCGCCTCTTTCTTCGAAGTCAATTTACCCTTCGCTTGCGCATCGTGAAGCTCTTTGAGCATTTTCCCGACCTGTTCCCCTGGTCCCACACCAAGGATATCCATCACATCCTGTCCGCTTAGAAGCGGCTTTGCGGGCCGCGGATGAGCATCCAGAAATCTGTTGTAGTCGACGATGATTTTGTCATACAGATCGAAATTCGCCGGCGTCGTCCCCGCGATATCGAGCCAGAAGAGTTGGAGGAGTTCGGCAAACCACGGGTGGAAGTACCAGTGACCCTTGCGCTCTTCGGGCATTTCCAGGAACGTCATCGACATGTGGTGGCGCACGAGCCAGTCGATCTTTTCGATACGTTTGCCGGGGCACTGGAGGCGCTTGAGCGCACCAGAGACGAGATCGGCGGAGATTGTCGCGTGGTGATCGAACCGGATGCGTTCCTTCAGGCTGAACGTATGCGCTTTACCGCAGTCGTGGAAGAGCGCCGCAATGCGCACATCAATCCCCTGCTCTTCCGTAAAGCTCCTGAGCACTTGCATCGTGTGATTCCACACGTCGCCCTCGTGATGGTAATCTGCTGGCTGCGGTACGCCCTTGCAGCACGACAGCTCCGGTAGGTAATACTGCAGCACTCCCAAGTCATGCAGATCCTGGAAGGCCATATCCGGATGTGGCCCCAGGAGCATCTTTTCCGTTTCGCCGAGAAGCCGGCTCCCGGAGAGTATTTCGATCATGTTCGCCTGCTCCCGCAGTGCTGTGTAGGTCTCCGGATGATATTGGCCGTTGATGCGGGCGCGGAAGCGCACTGCACGCAGGATCCTCAGCGCATCGTGCTTGATGCGGACTCCTGGTTCTCCGATGAAGCGGATGAGTCGCTCCTTCAGGTCCGCTTCGCCCTTGTACGGATCGTAGAGTTCGCGGCTGATCGGGTTCCAGTACATTGCGTTGATCGTGAAGTCGCGCCGCTTTGCATCCTGCTCTCTCGTGCCGAAGATGACCGCTTCCGGATGACGTCCGTCAGACGCTTCGTCATCTTCACGGAAGGTTGTGATCTCAAAGACATCATCCCCCAGGAGGATTCTGGTGCTCCCGAACTGCCCGCCTTCGTCTTTGGATCGCTTGAAGAGCTTTGCGACCTGCTGCGGCATTGCCGCCGTCGCGATATCGATGTCGCTAGGAACAGCCCCCTGCAGCATATCGCGCACGCAGCCGCCGACCCACCAGGTGTCGAAGCCCGCGTCATTCAGCGTTTCGACAATTTTATAGGCGCGCTCGCCGTGGGGAGATGCGAGGGTCTGCGTGATGATCTCTCGGGAAACCGGCACGAAAAGGATGTTATACGCGCAAACGTTTATCTTCTAGTCTCGGATCCAATAGGTGCCCTATATTGAGTGTTTTCTCAGAGCGTCGATCGTTATGGAATGCAGACGAGACCCGCCCTCGGGCTCCTGTGTCTACGCCTGTTGCATCGAGTGCATACAAGAATGTACGGAAATGCGGTACCCACTCTTCAGCAGTTTTTACGTCGTTGATGCGTTCACACAGGTGCCTGGCATCGGCTCCAACAGACTGACCCGCACTCCTCGCGGCCGCTTCTCGGACAGCGCGGCATGCAGGAAGCAGTGTATGGTCGAGTACGTTGTTCGCGATCAGCAGGTCGATTGCCTGAATCATTTCCATGCAGTAAATGAGGCCATTTGATGTTTGCCACTGAACATCACCGCAAAAATCCGCCGCATGCTCCAATAGAGGACCGAGATAGTTGGTGAACTGCGGATCCACGGTGGGATTCACACTAAGAGAATGGAGGATATGTGCTGCAGATTCAATACAATCCTCTTTTTCGGCCTGAACGGAATATTCGTATGCATGTGGCTTCGTATTCCCTTTCGCTGTACGCATTTTTTGCAAGAGTATCGCAATCTCTGTTTCACCGACGGTAGATGGCTTGTCCACAAATCGCGAAAGATGCTGAACTTGCCGCTTCGCCGCGTTAGCAACCATTTCTTCACAGGCATCGAAAATATTTATAGAGTATTGCCGACCAGTCCACTGATAGTTCTGTGAGTCACTATTAACGAAAAACGTAAGTGTATCGTTGTCATTGCGAATGGTGATGTTCGTCTCTCCATCGCGAATTTCAATGGAAGCCGGCCTTGTTGGAACCTGATTTGTTGTGTCCGTTACCACCCATTGATGGTGAAAATTCACCAGGACATTCGTAAATGTGATCGTCTTCGAACCTGCATTAACTGTCCCATTAAGGACTGTCTGCTCGTGTGCTACGTGGTTTTTCGTCGGGTTGGGGATATTGGTAAACAACGAGGCATCTGCGCATGCAAGTGCTTCCTCTACCAGTACGCGCGCAGCCATTTCCGGAGAATCTTTATGCCGTTGCCTTGAACGACGGACTCTCCATTCATGGGCTGTATGACCAGGCAATAAAGAAATTTCGCCACTCTTCACAGCGAGCATGCGATCCAGAATATCGTTGATCTCCCGCAACTCGCTCACAACGTGACCAGCAGAGGGATCAGGGTATCCGAATGCACCATGCATGATCGTGCCTTTGTAGCTCACAGAGGAGCTGGAGCCCTCAGTCTTGCTTCGTTGAACGGTGAATTCCGGTTCACGGTCCGCATCATGATAATGGAAACACAGGGAGTCTATTATCGCAGCAGTTTGCTGTGCCTTTTTCGGCGGCAGTTCTCTCTGTAAGACGATCGTGAGAAAATTATGAATTTGTATCCTGGATAACAGGTCATGCGTGGGATGATCCGATGACTCTGATTTCGTCTTCAATTCGCGGCCTGCGAGGGCTGTGATTTTTCTCACGATACTTTCAAATTCGCGCTGGAGCTGAGGCTGGTCCTGTTCTGGAGCCGATTCAATCGTTAGCGCGTCATGGAGCATTGTCGTTGTTCCTGCAATTCCGCTATCCAGCTGATCGGCGACATGGGGCGTTGTCGTTGCCCTAGTAACTCCGCTACCCATGGAATTGGCGACTTTGAGTTGTGTTCTCTTCGGAGGGGTTGATTCTGTCGGAAGTTCATCTGCAGGTTCAGCCGTTTCGATTATGCTTTCTTCCAGTGCAACAAGAGCCCCATTGAGCACATCCGCTGTGGAATCTTGATCAGGCTGCTGTTGAAGTTCAATCGCTTTTTCGTGCATCACTTCAGCGTTGTCATCCGCATGCGTGAGAACAGTGAGAATCTTGCCCATGTTCACCATTTCCACAGACGCTGTTTGAAGTTGTGTCTTCATCGAGTTGAGTTCTTTCAGCCCGCCGAGAAGCCTGATCACGTTTAGCAACGCTGCGCGTTGCTCATCAGGCGTGTCATTCTTGTCGATTTTCGTGCCCTCTACACGTCCACTCATGATTTGGGCAATCCTTTGAGTGTCTTTAGATTCTTTTCCTGACCGGTCATCAACGCAGGCCCAGCAGGTCTCGGCAATTGTTTTGTACGTATCGGTGATTTCGGCGACAGCTTTCTCCCGTGCTGCTTTAATCGCATTGCGAACCTTCCACGCAATACTGATGATTTTTCCAATCGGTCCTGCAATGCCCATGACCGTTTCCCCAACAGCTTCGGTGATCGCGCCGATGACCATGGAGCCGATGCCGGCTGTGTCGCCACCGGGCAGGACCATTTCCTTCAGTTGTCCGAGATCCTTCACGATATCCGGCGCTGCCATCGCAATTTGCGATGCTAAGTGGCTTGTGTGCGTCGCAGGCGTTTCGATTTCATCTCCATCAGCGGCGTCTGGTGTGGGTGTCGTTACGAACATTGCCATATCTCCTTAATTATAGCATTTAAGCGAATAAATGTCTACCACAAGCCGTACTCTATACTTCAGTAATGCTCTGCTTTGCCGTCGCCGGCGCCCCCCTCTCTACTCCCAAACCGGGAGGGACGGTCGAAGGCCTCAAACAGGCGCACAAACTCGGTATCACGGCGATGGAAATCGAGTGGGTGCAGAGTGTGCCCAAAGATCCCAAACGCATGTTGGAGATCCGCGGGACTGCGGAGTCATTGAAGATGACGATGACGGTCCATGCTCCGTACTACATCAATCTGAATTCTCCGGACCCGGTGACACTTGCGGCGAGCAAGAAGCGCATTCTCGATGCTCTTGCGATGAGCGAAATTGCCGGGGTCCGTTCCGTCTGCGTCCACGCGGCATTCCGCCTTAGTCAGGAGCCTGATGATGTCTACGGCAACGTGAGCAAAGCTGTGGAGGATATTCTGCGGCAGAAGAAAAAACTGTTTCCCAATGTGAACTTGGGACTCGAAACCATGGGCAAGCAATCGCAATTCGGGACCATCGAAGAAGTATTGAGAATTAGCAAGGAATTCGATCTGTATCCCGTGATTGATCCTGCGCACATGCATGCACTCACCAATGGAGGCTGGAACACCGCCAAGGAATGGCACCACATGTTTGATCTCTACGAGAAAGCACTCGGTAAGAGGTCACTCCAGAACATGCACATGCACTACTGCGGCATCGCATACGGACCCAAAGGCGAAAAACATCATTTGCCGCTCAAAGACAGCGACGCGAACTGGAAAGACTTCCTCAAAGTTCTGAAGGCGCGGAAGATCGGTGGGACCGTCGTGGTCGAATCCCCTCTCTTGGAGACGGATACGATTCTCCTGCAGAGAGAGTTCGAAAAAATGTAATTTCCGATTGATCTCGATACGCTGATTTCTTTGCACTAGAAAGCCATACATGCCACTTCGCATCGCCAAATGCTTTTCATTGAGTGGGCAGAGTGTTTATACCGTGTCATGCCTCTCCTTTCGATTCCTGAATCACACATTCATACGGAGAGCGATAAACGTCACCAGGAAAGAAGAAGCAACTCCGCATACAATGGAAATAATTTTTTAGAATGGTTTGATACGGATTTTCTCAAGCTTCAGTCGCATCCCGGGAATATACCGCATTCCAGGGGATTTAACCGTCGTGATGTGCTCAAGATATTCGCCGCAGCACCTTTAGCATTATCCGCGCTATTTGGAACCAACGATCTGACTGCTAGTCAAATCGTCCAAGGGCGTATCAGTGAACGGCAACAATCTACCATCCTTCCATTGATTATCGTCTTTCTGAGTGGAGGAGCCAGTGCAAAGGAAACATTCAATCCCGACCCGCCTGGCACACTCGCTGAACTTCGAGGGCCAATGTCTTCTATTCAGTCGAGAATTCCCGGTGTTCATTTGAATGAAACGTTTCCTGAGTTGGCAAGTAATTTGCACCGCTGTGCACTGATCAGGAGCCTCGATACGGGCAGTCCGGATCACACTCCCTCGATGGCTACCGCAGTCCTATCGGGAAACCAGACGATTAGCGAACGTGTGGGAAGTCGCGCGGCAAACGGAAGCGTCCCGTACGTCATGCTCAATCCGGGAAGTACGTGGTACGGCTTGCGCGACGCATTCCGAATTTCGCACTCTTTTGCTCCTCTCTGGAATCGAACCGGAAGGCGTTTTGAAAGACCGCAAATCGGAAACAATACTGAAATTGAGGGCAGGCTGCGCTTGCTTGAAGCGCTGAACACCCAAGGAGTTCGTTCCGATGCATCCGACAGAATGGAACGCTTTCAACAGACGGCAATAGATCTCCTGAGAGGCGGCGGGCGGTTCTTCGATGCCTTGGATTTGCCGGACGCGGACAGGAGTCGTTATGGCGGTACAGACGCCGGTGACAGAATTCTCATGGCAAAGCGGTTTATTGATGCGGGCGCCGGTGCAGTGACTGTCTATGAAGAGCCGGAATCCGTTGCATGGGACAGGCATAGTAACATTGGCCCTGAGTACAACAGAATGAACAGACCGATTGACCATGCGATCTCCGTTCTCATGAGAGAATTCCATGGTTGTATTTTGCTTATGGGAGAATTCAACAGAACCCCTCGAGTGAATAGTCGTGCGGGGAGAGACCATTGGCAGTTCGGAAATTGCGCAGTATTGTCAGGGGGAAGAACTAGAGGGGGCGCGGTCGTTGGACGCACGAATCCCCAAGGCCATATAACCGATGGCGGTGTTCTGCAAAGGCAAAACCTCTATAACACTATTCGTGCGGCATGCGGAGAAGAACTTGGGCCGATGGACCAAAAAATACGAGAAATGATTCAATGAAGCGACAGTTCACAGGTATCTGAACAATTGCTACAGTGACGATACTTTTCCCCCGTTTCATGAACCTCGCCATCAACGGATTCGGACGCATCGGGCGCCAGGCGCTCAGAATCATCCTCGATAAACATCCGGACGTGACCGTCGTGCTGATCAATGATCTGACGGAACCCGCCACCCTCGCTCATCTCTTCCAGTTCGACAGCAGCTATGGTGTGTTCCATGGCGATGTGAGCTCCACTGCTGATTCTTTGACCGTGAACGCCAAGAAAATCGCCATTACGGCCATCAAAGAACCTGAGAAGCTCCCACACAAGGATCTAAAAGTCGACGTTGTACTTGAGTGTACGGGGCGCTTTACCAAGCGTGACGATGCAGCGTTACATCTCAAAGCTGGTGCTAAAAAAGTCATCATTTCGGCTCCCTGCAAGGACAAAGCAGACGCAACCCTCTGTTTAGGTGTGAATGAAAAAACCTACGATGCCAAGACGATGCACATCATCAGCAACGCCAGTTGCACGACAAACTGCCTCGCGCCGATGGCGAAGGTCATGCAGGACAGCTTCGGCATCGAGTGGGGCTTGATGACAACAATTCACAGCTATACCAATGATCAAAATCTCCTGGATTTACCGCATGGCGATTTGCGAAGAGCCCGTGCTGCAGCGCTGAATATGGTGCCTACCTCAACCGGAGCGGCGAAGGCAATCGGTCTTGTGATCCCCGAGCTGAACGGCAAATTGCACGGTGCTGCAGTGCGCGTCCCGACGCCGACCGGCAGCTTAAATGATCTGACGGTCCTCACGGCAAAAGACGTGACGGTCGAATCTATCAACGCAGCATATGAAAAAGCTGCATCATCAGGACCGCTCAAAGGGTACTTGCGCTACGAAACGCGACCGATCGTCCTTCACGATATCGTCGGCGATCCCGCGAGCTGCATTTTCGACGCTCCCCTCACGCAAGTCATTGGGAAAAGGCTCTGTAAGGTCTTCGGCTGGTACGACAACGAATGGGGCTACAGCAACAGAATCGTTGAGCTTGCCAAGTACGTGGGCAAGGGACTGTAATTTTGGCTAGAGAGCTTCTTGTTCAGCCTCTCCTGCCATAAGTTCTTGCATGGGAAGGAATGAGGGATACTGTCCAGGGCTATGGCAGAAGTTTTGGATGATGATGCATTGGCAGAACTTCTTTTGCAAAATGGCTTTCAAGACGATGTTGAAGGATATTTCGAAGCAACTCATGTAGCCGGGATTAATCGGGAAACAGCCAGGCTGAAACACACGGCGTACTCGATTATGACAGCACACAATCGTAGAATTCTTGAATCAGACGAGTTAGTAGCAATTTTTAGAGCCAGAAATGTTCCATTTGAAATTTCTGATTACACTGCTTTTTGTGCAAAATACGGGAAGACCCCGGAAGAAATCTATCAAAGGTATTTCATCCTAGAATTCATCAATCGCTGCATACCAGGAAAACCATTGGAAGAACAAAAGACATGGATTCGACACCTCTTGGGAAGAAAGCGCAAAAAGCAGGCCTAGTTCGATTACTTTTCATCAACGACCTCGGCGTCCTTCACATTCTCATCGCCTTTCTTCTGCGATGAATCCGTTTGCGCCTGGTTCTTCTTCTGCGCTTCTTCGTAGACGACTTTCCCGATTTCCTGCGCTTCGGTCCCGAGAGCATCCGTCGCTTTTTTGAGTTCCTCGGCTGTCGCATCTTCCTTTTTGAGCAGATCTTTGACGTCATTGATCTTCTCATTCACTTTTTTCTTCACGGGGTCGGGAATCTTGGCGTCATACTCGCGCATTTGCTTCTCGATGCTGAAGACAAGGCTATCGGCGCTATTGCGCGCATCGACCGTTTCTCGTTTCTTTTTGTCCTCCCCGGCGTTGATCTCGGCGTCTTTGCGCATCTTCTCCACTTCGTCTTTGCTCAAGCCCGTTGAGCCCTGAATCGTGATGTGCTGCTCCTTGCCAGTGCCTTTGTCCTTCGCACGGACGCTGAGGATTCCGTTGGTATCCAGATCAAACGTGACTTCGATTTGCGGCATACCGCGCGGGGCCGAGAGAATACCGTCGAGGATAAAGCGTCCAAGAGATTTGTTATCTTTCGCCATCTCTCGTTCGCCCTGCACAACGTGGATTTCGACGGAGGTCTGGTTATCCGCAGCAGTCGAGAAAATCTGGGACTTACTCGTCGGGATTTTACTGTTGCGCTCAATGAGCTTTGTCGCGACTCCGCCAAGTGTTTCAATCCCCATGCTCAGTGGCGTCACATCGATCAGAACGATGTCTTTGTGAATATCGCCTCCTAGCACGCCTGCCTGGATCGCCGCACCGATCGCGACGACTTCGTCGGGATTGACGCCCTGGTGGGGGTCCTTCCCGAAGAGTTCCTTGACCTTCGCGACAACGGCCGGCATGCGCGTCATACCACCGACAAGGACGACTTCGTCGATTT
>JAHFJP010000053.1 GCA_023245765.1 Candidatus Peribacteria bacterium | reverse complement strand
GCGATTGAGCTCACCTATTCGCTCGATGATGAGGTCAGCTTTACCGAGACGCTGACGATTCCCGCTCCCCCGTTCCTGAAGCCCGAAAAAGAAGAGGAGTTCGACCGGGCGCTCTTCGCGCTGCACTTGATCGGTGGGATCAGCTACTTCAAAACCTGCCTGCCGAAGAAGATCGAGATCCGCTCCGGGACGCTCTCCCCGGAGCAGGCGGCATTCTGGAACAGCGTGTATGAAAATGGATTGGGAGAATTTTTCTACCGCAATGACATCGAATTAGCCGGACTGATCAATTTCCCGTCCGGCCCCGCCGCCACTCTCCCCACGTTCCCCAAGAAGGGCGACTGGGAGAAATCGCACCGGGTTCTGCTCCCCATCGGCGGCGGCAAAGACTCCGTCGTCACGATGGAGCGACTGCGCGGGAAAGCGGACATCACCCTGTTCCGCATGGGCCATCACCCACTGATCGATGAACTCGCGAAGACCGCCGGGCTGCCGCTCCTCACAATCAAACGCGCGCTGGCGCCCGAGCTGTTTGACCTGAATGCGTCGGGAGCGCTCAACGGCCACGTGCCCATCACTGCCTACCTCTCTTTTGTCACGCTGGCGATCGCGATTCTCTACGACTTCGAGACGATCGCGATGAGTAACGAGAAGAGCGCGAACATCGGGAACGTCATGTTCAAAGGCAAAGAGATCAATCATCAATGGAGCAAGTCCGAAGAGTTTGAGAATACATTCCGCGACTACGTGCGAACGTTCATCACGAACCGCGTGGAGTACAAGAGCGAACTGCGCTCGATGAACGAACTGCAGATCGCACGGGAATTCGTGAAATACCCGCAGTATTTCCGCTGCACGACGAGCTGCAATGCGAATTGGAAAATCCTGACAAAAAACTCCCCTCTCCCTCTGGGAGAGGGGCGGGGGGTGAGGGCTCTCTGGTGCAATCATTGCCCCAAGTGTGCCTTCGTCTTCGCCCTCTACGCCGCCTTCCTGCCAAAGCAGACGCTGCTCGAGATCTTCGGCAAGAATCTCTTTGAGGATCCGGAACTCAAGACTCTTTACCGAGAGCTACTGGGACTAGAGGGTTTTAAACCGTTTGAATGTGTAGGAACGCCGGAGGAAACCAAAGAAGCACTCGCACTCGCGAAGAAAAACGGATTCACTCCGCCGGCCGTATGAAGATCCAGGAACTCAACGGCAAGAACGTCTGCATTCTCGGATACGGGAAGGAAGGGCAAGCAATGCAGGAAGCACTGGCTCGTCACGTTCCGGGTGCTGTCGTCACGATCAGAGACAAGAAGGATTCTGCGAAGTATCTACAGGGCCTCGACGCATTCGACGTGATCATCAAATCTCCCGGCATTCCGCATCAACCAGAATTTGATGCGGTGAAGGAAAAGTTGACCTCATCGACGCAGATCTTCTTCGATTCGATCAGGGACTCTGACGCGACGGTGATCGGCGTGACGGGCTCCAAAGGCAAGAGCACGACATCGACCTTGATTTTCGAAATCCTGAAAGCGGGGGGAGAAGACGTCTACTTGATCGGAAATATCGGCGAACCGGCAATCAGTCATCTGGATGACGCTAAGCCGGCACTGCATCGTCATGACCGCAGCCGAACCGTTTTCGTGATGGAGATGAGCAGCTACCAATTGATAAACCTCACGGTCAGCCCGCAGATCGCGGTCGTGACGAGCTTCTTCCCGGAGCATCTGGATTATCATGGATCACTGGAGAACTACAAAGACGCGAAGAAGCACATCGCGCGATTCCAGAAAAAAGAGGACGTGATCTTCTACAACGCTACGTCCGACGGTGCGCGGGAGATCGCGATGGAGAGCCCCGGAACGCGCATCCCCTTCTCCGCCGATGAATGCCCGGTGTCGATCAGCGAAACGCATCTCCTCGGCGACCATAACCGCAGCAACATCGCGGTGGCATGGAAGGTGGGCATCCGACTCGGCATGGGCAATGACCTGATGCTGAAGGCAATCAAAGAGTTTCGCGGACTCCCCCACCGGCTGCAGTCCCTCGGCGTGCATCATGGCATCGAATGGATCGATGACGCGATCTCGACAACGCCGGAATCGACGATCGCCGCACTCGACGCGCTCGGCGACCGCGTGAAGACGATCATTTTGGGGGGCCAGGACCGCGGGAATGATTTTTCGGAATTGGCTGCACGCATCAAGAAATCTTCCGTGAAGACGGTGATTCTCTTCCCCGGAAGTGGTCCACGCATTCGTGAAGCGATCGGGAACGCGCGGGCGGACGTGTGTTTTCAGGAAACGGACACGATGGAGAGGGCTGTGGATCTCGCGAAGAAGCACACGATGAAAGGATCGATCTGCCTGCTCTCCACCGCATCTCCGAGCTACAACATGTTCAAGAATTTCGAGGAGAAGGGAGATGAATTCCGACGGTGCATTTTTGGCTAAAGTATGCTATAATAGAGACGAACACACATGAAAAAACTTCTCACCGATTATCCGAAAATCTTGTTGCTCAGCTGTGCCTTCATCGGCGCATATATTCTGTACCTGCAGGGAGCCTTCAACTGGATGGAGAGTCACATCGACGGATACGGTTACTTCTCTCTGGTCATCGCAGGATCCCTCTATAGCTTCGGGTTCACCTCGCCGTTTGCGACGGCCTACTTCATCGCGATTGCTCCGGACGTGTCGCCTGTGCCTGCCGCTCTCCTTGCCGGAACATTCAGCACGATCGCCGACATCACCATTTTCGAATTCATCAGCGTTTCCTTCCACGACGAATGGCTGCGCATCCGGGCAAGCCGGTTCATCACACGGATGTACGAAATCTTCCATCACGAGACGGTACCCGAATTCCTGCGGCGGCTCTGGAAATGGATCTTCGCGTCGATTGCCATCGCCTCGCCTCTTCCGGATGAAATCGGCATCACGCTATTGGCCAGCATGGGCGATATCAGCACTCGAAAGATCACCGTACTGTTCTTCGTGCTGAACACGGTCGGGATCTTCACCATCCTGATGCTCTCGCGGTAATCGCTGATCATTGACGCTCGATTCATAGATGTTATATTGATTGTACTGCTGCTCCTGCTAAACCCAGGAATCCAGCAGTCCAGTGCCGGTCCCTGGAAAAATGACTTGGCTGAGAGTTCGTCGAAACTCTCGTTGTCTGAGTCGTTCATGCACCCGCGTGAACGACTCTTTTTTACTGTCCACTTCCTACAATGACCTTCGCAGGCCGGAGGATCTTTCCATTGAGCTCGTAGCCGTCTTCGATCACCTGGATGATCTCGCCTTCTGTGCCGGGGCCAATGGTGACAACTTCGTGGCGTGCGGTGTCCACCTGTTGACCCAGACATTCCATCTTCGTCAGACCCATCTCGGTCATCTGTCGCATCAGATCCTGCTCGATCGCCGTAATGCCCTTCACCCATTCGACAAGCTCAGGTCGAGCCCACTCGTTGTTCTTCAAATCCTCCGGCAGATGCTTGAATGCCCGCTGAAAGTTATCAATCGTTGGCAGAAGTTTCTTGAGAAATCCTTCCACGGCGAACTTGCCGAACTCATCGGCGTCTTTCTTCATTCGAATCTTCGCGTTCTGCAGATCCGCCTGCGCCCGTCCGGCGATATCCGTCATCTGGGCCAGCTTGGTCGTGAGATCTGCGATGTGCGCTTCGAGCTCTGCAATGCGCGGATCAGGATTTCCTGAACCTCCCTGTGCTTTCGGGGGAGTTTTTGCGGGTTCCATGACTGGAGTGTAGCAAAATATGCTATACTCAGTCCGATGAAATCCTGTAATTGCTGCTGCGACTGTTCCTGCGACCAATCCTCAAACCGGTGGCTCCGTTCCGGTGGCATGCTGCTACTGGTCATTGCTCTGTATCTGGTTCTGAAGAAATTCGGCCTCTTCTCGTTCGTAACGTCTGTGGAAGGCGCGGTGGGACTCGGCACCGTTTTCCTTGTCGGCGTTGTCGCGGCAACGTCCAGCTGCCTTGCAGTCGTCGGGGGGCTTCTGCTCTCCGTCTCGGCTAAATGGACGGAGTCGTTTCATCCGGCCACGCGCTGGGAGAAGTTCCGGCCGTTGTTTCTCTTCAACATCGGACGTCTGGGCGGCTACTTCCTGCTCGGCGGCCTCGCGGGATTGCTCGGCAAGTCCCTGACGCTCTCGCCCTACGCGACGGGCGTCCTGACCGTTGTCATCGCGCTCGTGATGATTGTCCTCGGCCTCAATATTCTGCGGATCCTGCCCAAGAAGTACTGCCGCATCCCGCTGCCGCGCGCGATGACCGCACACATTCAAAATCTCTCACAATCGGAGAGCGTTGGCGCGCCACTCCTCCTCGGCGCACTCACGTTCTTCCTCCCCTGCGGCTTCACGCAATCGATGCAGCTTCTGGCGCTCGGTTCAGGGAGCTTCCTCGCGGGGGGCATGATCATGCTGGTCTTCGCACTGGGCACGCTCCCAGCGCTCCTCGGACTCAGTGTCGTTAGTTCAGTCGTTGAAGGCAAAACCGCACAATGGTTCCTCAGTTTCTCGGGTGCGCTCGTGCTCCTGCTCGGATTCCTCAACCTCCAGAGCGGGCTCCTGCTCACCGGCCGCGATCCGTTGGCATTGATTCCCGGCTTCCGCGCCTCTCCCATTGCCGAGGCGAGCAACGATCCCTATGTGACAATCGATGCACAGGGGCGCCAAATCATGAGCATGTATGTGACGAGCACCGGCTACAGCCCCGAGAACTTCACGATCCGCCCGGGCATGGAAACCTGGGTCTACGCGATCGCCAAAGACGGCGTCTCCGGCTGCGCGTCCTTCCTTGTGGACAGCACTCACGGCCTCCAGACACCGATCCAGAAGGGCGGCAACTGGCTCGGACCGATCGCCAAAACCGAGCTCGCCCCCAAAACAGATTTCGTTCTCACGTGTTCGATGGGGATGCTACGAGCAAACGTGCATGTGATGTAAACCCGGACTGACTCAGTGGGTTCGTTGAGAGAAGAAGAGAACTCCTGCCTCCTGTTTTTCGCATGCAGAAAAGAAAAAACGGAACGTCACGACTTTCATCCATCATCAAGCAAGGAAGCGTTCCGATTGTTTTCTATCGTCCTCGCACTTCCCATGCTTCTCACTGCTTCTCCACCGGAACTCGTCCGCAACGAAAAGAAGCAGTGGCTGCATCCGGAAGAAAAAATTGCCGAGGTTCACGTCAGTGATCTGCGAGCGATGTATCTGCATCGAATGCGGCAAGAACCTCTCTTCGCGTCAAAAAATGATGAGCACTCCGCATTGCATGCCATTGCCATGATGGACAAAGCACATTCAGCGGACTTCGACTGACCTCACTCCTTGCACGGCACCGTCGGATCGGCGATGCAGCCTTCGGTCGGAGGTTCGCCACGCCAGGGACACGTTTTGCTGTAGAGGCAGGCATCGCTCGTCATGCTATTCCAGGCCTGATGCCAATCGTCCGAGACATCTGCACACCAGAGAAGCAAATGATCATTGTCGGCGAACACATAGGACCAGGCATCATCAAGCGAGCCAATGTCGACGGGCGACGCGAGTGTGATGCCATGAAAAAACTTACAGACTCCTCCTCCAGAAATGCAGAATTGAAGACCAGTATCGGTGATGAGGCACTCATGTGCCGGTTGGCTGCCGACTGTTTTTCGCTTCCATCCCACAGATTCCAGAAAATCCCCAAACGTGAGACCCGGCTTGTGCCGGTGGATCACGTGGCCGTTGCCGTCGTGCAGATGTAAAAACTCCCTGCCGGGCACCACGTGGCCATCTGCTTCGTCTCCATGAGCGAATGCATGCGGGATGGCGATGAATGATGACGCTGAGGCCTCCGTCGCGGGAGGAGTCGACATGTACTTTGGACCCGAGAAATCCATCTGTTTGCCATAGATCCACACCGCAAAATCGGCATGGGCATGATTGGCGTCTGGATTGATCGCCGAGGGGGGCCAGAGCGTACCGATGCCGTAGGCGAGAGCTACTCCAATGACTGCCGTCACAATAATTTTCGATAATGAGCGCATACGCAGTGATGATAACAAAAAAACTAACAATAACCCAGAATCCCCTCTCCCTTTTAAGGGAGAGGGTAGGGTGAGGGTTCTTGAACAATGACTGATCTTTGAAATTACTC
>JAHFJP010000023.1 GCA_023245765.1 Candidatus Peribacteria bacterium | reverse complement strand
CCCTGCGTTTCGCCGCCGTTTCCTCCCAGACTGATCGAGCCACCACCGATACCCGCGTCATCGAGCGCGTTTCTGAGGGAGCTCGCGCTGAATCCTCCGCTGGAATTGGATCCCGAACTTGCAGCGGATGCCGCACTGGAACCCGCACCTGCCGCACGACAAGTGGTGTCATTCACACACTCGTCCCCCCGGCATTCCAGACCGGCATTGCAGGTCCCCGAGGGGGCCGCGCACGGCTCGTGACATCCGCCGTCTGCGAGCACCGTCGCCGGGGCAAGAAGGGCCGAAAGGCACCAAAGGGAGAGGGCAAATCTGCGCAAAGACATATCAGATCATTATAGCAGATTTTGGCTTCCGGAGCGAGTAGCCCTCTTGCATCGAAACGGCGACCTTGTAGGATCCTTTGGCTCTGCGCATGTAGCTCAGTTGGCTAGAGCGTCGCCTTGCCAAGGCGAAGGTCGCGAGTTCGAGCCTCGTCATGCGCTCCATCCGGCTTCGTCCGTCCCTGCTTCGCAGAGACGAGACTACGCCGAGATTGCTATCACTTGTTCGTTTATATCAAGCCGGATGCCGCGGCGTAGCCCCGCAGGGCGGAGCCGGGCGCATCACCAAGCGGGATTAGTACAGTGGTAGTACGCGAGCTTCCCAAGCTTGAGATGCGGGTTCGATTCCCGTATCCCGCTCCATTGGACTTCTCAGAATATTCACATCGCCAAGAGTATAGAATGCTGACGTGTCTTCGTACCGTCTGTCGTTCGGCCAAAAACTCCGCCTCCTCTGGCAGGCTTTTTTTGATCCCCGGACGCCGCTCGTCGCCAAACTGCTCGTGGTGCTCGGGCTCTTCTATGGCATCTCCCCCTTCGACCTCATTCCCGACGTGATCCCCCTCCTCGGTCAGCTGGATGACGCCGCGGTCCTGATTGCCGTGCTGCTGCTCTTCCTGAGGATGACCAGTTCGGTCCGAAAAGACCTGGGACGGAAAAACGTCATCGATACGACGGGATCTTCGCATCCACACTGAAATACTTGCAACGACGCATCCGAAGATTATAGTCCCCCCTTGCTCTCCCACGCACCGCAGAGCGGCCCGACGACATCCCCGCGCCATCGCGAAGGGAGCATCAAACGCGATGCACTCATCGCGATTTCATCGGCAGTCATCACCGCCCTTGCAGCGATCATCACGTTGCATGGTGCTCTGAGTGACCGGGATGCTGAATGGGAGAAAAAAGGGAAAGACCGAGATGCAACGGAACTGAATAAGCGACAGGACTGGGAAAAATCCGAACTCCTGAAGCGGGCGGAGAACGCCGGAAAGCAACGCATCTACCTTTTCGGGCGTATCGGATACTACGAAGAGACAATTGCAGAAATCCGGCGAGGAGGATTCGGCCAGAATCCATGGCGGATGCTGATGATCATCGAACACACACTCGTGGACATTGAGCGTTTGATGGATGCACAGCCTCTGGGCCTAACAGCGGATGTAGCACTGAATAAACGGTACGAGAAAGCTCGCGATGATCTGCGAAAGATGCACGGTACAATCAAGAATATTATCGAAGAAGAATTCCGACGGAAGAAGGACGCTCTCCCAAAGCCGATCGCCGAACACAAACTGGACCGCGCGGCGTGAGCATGCTTTCGCATAGAGAACGACGTGACATCCCGTTGGCATCCGGCAATTTACCAATCAAAAAAATTAATGTATAATAACAAGTCAGTATGCAAACAGAGCAACAGCCACCCCGATCGCCCGAATCCCCTCCTGCATCCGCAAAATTCATGGGGTACCCAGGACTCGAAGCATGCGTCGATGCAACCCTCCGTCTTGAGAAAATCATGACGGAGAACAACGAAGAAATCTGGGAAATGCCCGACGACCAACTACGCAGGCATCTGTGGAAAACAGCATTCCCCACCACTCCTCCTCCGGATCGCGTAAAAGAAGCATGGACCGCAGGCCTGGAGAAACTCATCACCATGCGCAATGACATGCGCCTGATCCGAACGCAGTCTGTGGAGCCATCATTTTCGCCAAAAACATTTGCGAGAGATTTGATCAGCAAACACTTCTGGCCAAGTGCGGATCCAGAGTCTTGGACACTCAATGGTGATGTCGAAATGGAAATTCTTCCGTTTGCCACAGTCATTTCTGTCGGTGATCGTACAGTTTTTGATATGACGGGCACGAGGGGCTTTTTCCATTCAAGTTTTCTGGGGGGCAAGGCGGTGATTATTTTTAAAGACAAATTACTGCCAGAAGTTCCTGGGCAAAGCTATGAGTATTGTGTTGAGCACAATCGGAAAGTGGAGACGGATTGGCGGGATAGTCGAAAACATGAATTACTGCATATGGTATTTTCGAAATTCCACAATGAAGGCAATGATGAACGCGCCGAAGTATGCGACTCGCTGTCCCCGGTAAACTTCTCACCAGTCCACAGAGAATCTACAGCCGACACCATGCTGACCTTCTATCTGGATAGACTGAAAGATGAAATTATTTCCTACGCGGCCACAGGCGATGCACCGACGATTCCAGAAAGCTTCTGGGCTGATCACTGGCAAAACGCTGGCAACATGCTTCGCGCGAAACTCAATGCAAGCACACTGACGCCGGAGGAACGCAGAGAGTACTACGACTACTTCATCGAACTTCATGACCAGTATTGGTCACAAGCGCTGGAAATGCTCTGGATCTCCAAAAAGCTCTACTCCGCTGCAAAAGACGGCACATACACCTATGGACCGGATCACACGACGCTCACAGCTGATCGTGTACAGGCTATGCTTCAGCATACTCCGACAAGCCAGATACGCATGCTGGTGAAATATGCGGGCATTTCCCCAAAGGACATTGCCACTGCGCGGGAAAAAGACGCGACAGAAAACATAGAGCAATGTTCGGCGACAATAGATTCCATCGAACTCAATCCCCTGAAGCAGGAGACGCACTTCAAGAATACAGAGATTGGGCGACTGTGGGAAGAAACGCTCGTGATTCCGGCAAAAGTACCGGACTGCCCTCCGGCGCCGGGAACGCTGGGCATGCTCCTCAAGAATATGGAAGTGCAGATGGAAGTATCCGGATTCATGGCGAATGCTCAGTTCTACATGTACGACAAAGCAAGGAGGAATAGAATGAGTGAAGCGATTGTCGCAATGCTCAAAACTGTTCAATGGGATGCATCGTTGCTCTCGACGCACCACCTGGATTACCTTGAAGAATTTCTCAATCGGGTGGAACAGTATTTGGCAGGGCGATACTTTCAAAAAATCCAGGAATGTGACAGAGACGCAATCAATGAGATGCGCGAAATGCTGAAAAAGGCACTCCAACTCCGGACACCGTACGTCGCGCCCACGCAAGAATTGACAGACCAAACGAGAGTGGGCGTTCAGGACGTCATGGAGTAGATGGTGCACTCGAAGTGGGCATTCGCGATAGGTTCACGGATGCAGCGCAGTGACGTTTTCGGCCTTCTTAATTCACGATTCATGATTCATACTTGGTCCGATGCGCTCGTAGCTCAACTGGATAGAGCGTCGGCCTCCGAAGCCGAAGGTTGTGGGTTCAAATCCCGCCGAGCGCACCATTCACATTCCAAAAAACCTCTCCGCGTTTTTCGTCGTCACACGGTCGATCTCCTCCAGTGACACCCCTTTGATCTCCGCCACGCATTTGGCGACTTCGACGACGAACGCGGGTTCATTGCGCTTGCCGCGATGCGGCACCGGTGCGAGGAACGGTGCGTCGGTTTCGATCATCAGTTGATCGAGCGGACAGCGCTTGATCGTGTTTCGGATCTCCTCGGACTTTGGATAGGTCGCGATGCCGGTGAAGGAAAGAAAGAAGCCGTTTTGAACGAACCGCTCCACGTCGTCCCATGTTTCCGTGCAACAATGCAGCACGAGACGGAGGTCGTCGTACTCGCGCACGATCGCCCACACATCCTCCACGGCTTCGCGACAGTGCACAACGATGGGAAGGTCGAGGCGACGCGCAAGTGCGACTTGCGACACAAAGACCGCACCCTGCACGTCCGGCGGAGAGAAGTTGTAGTGGTAATCGAGTCCGATCTCGCCAATGGCACGGACCTTCGGATGCGCGCGGACGAGCTCCTCAATGCGCACGAGATTGTCCGGTTTCCAGTCCTTGGCATGATGCGGATGTACCCCAACCGTACAAAAGAGTTGATCGTATTTTTCGGCTATCTCTACTCCCCTTTCACTCTCCTCCATGGTGTCACCGATGCAGATCATTCGATCGACACCCGCAGCATTCGCCCGCTGGATGACCGCATCAATGTCCTGTGAAAATTCGGGAGCGGCCAGATGGCAGTGGGAGTCGATCACCCCACTACACTAGCCGTTTCCGGTTGCCGCCGATGATGGACAAATACGAAAAAACGATTAGCGTATCTTTTGATGGAGTTCACATCAGCAATAAACCATATGGGCGAGTCGAACCTCACGAAAGATGTGCAGGCCTTCTTTGCCCGGCGCCCATCCCGCAGACCCAAACCACTGGGCACCGGAGGATGGGGAGCGGTGTATCCACTCGGTCCATCGATGGCACTCAAGGCATACCTCAAAGACAAATGCGATATTACCGAACCTGCCAGACAGATTCATCTCGCAAGCCGACTTCCCGCAGCTCCTCATTTTTTCGAGGGGGGCAATATCCGCGGAAGATTGTATCTGGTCATGGAGAAGTTGATTGGATGTGACGCACATTATCTCAGCAAATCCTTCCGCACATTGAGGAACGAGGTCCAGTACCGGGTTGCATCCGACATCATCGAAGCCGGATGTCGGCAGACATGGAAAAAAGGCCTCTCACACCGTGATGTAAAAGCAGAAAATTGTTTTCTCGACACCCAGGGGAACATGCACATTCTCGATTTTGATTTCCTGATGGAGTTTCCCCCTCTGGAGAACACCGTTGATTCTCCACTCACAACCTACGGCACGGTTGGGTACATGGCACCCGAAGCCGCATGTGGCACCACCTCACGCAAAACAGATCTCTATGGCAGTGGCGCGACGCTCTTTCGCCTGGCGACCGATCAGCATTTGAGCACCGTTCTGGGATTCCGCTCGAACATTTTTCAATGCATCAAGTTCTATCAGCAACCGGCAAAAAAGACCCAGCCAAAGATCCACCGGGCCATCAGGAAAAATGTAGCCGATCCGTTTCTGCGAACACTCATATCCGAAATGCTGATCGTGGATCCTGAACAAAGACCGTCACCCGACGATTTACCCGATGACATTACTGCGCATGCCGCTGACAGAAACGATGTCGTGAAAGAAATTGCTGCTGTCGTGAAGAAATTTGGTGCAGCGCTGCGGCACACATAAGGAATACACTTGTGGCATGCAAAGACGATGGATGATGTTCGCCGGCATTCTCCTCCTCGTCACCGGTCTCCTCCTGTATGCCGGAACGCTCAGCTACGGATTCATCGAGCTCGATGACCCGCTGCTCATCACGGAAAACCCCGCGGCGCAGGCGCTCACACTGAACAACATCAAAACTGTCTTTACCACCTATGATCCCGAGCTCTACATCCCACTCACGTTCGTCAGCTATCAATTCGACGCAGCGATCGGCGGGCTCAATCCGTTCTTCTTCCATCTGCATAACCTCCTGCAACATATTCTCAACGCCTGGCTCGTCGTGATGCTCGCGTGGATGCTGACGCGCAAAAAACCGCTCTCCGTCGTCGCCGGTCTTCTCTTCCTCGTTCACCCGCTCCAGGTGGAAACGGTCCTCTGGGCGAGTGCCCGCAAAGATCTGCTCTCCACAACCTTCTTCCTCATCTCCTTGATCCTCTCTGTCCGGTTCATCCGGACCAGAGACTGGAAGATGTATGGCGGCAGCATTGCGACATTCCTACTGGGATTACTCTCGAAGGTGACGGTGATCTCCCTCGCGCCGGTCCTGTTCCTCGCTGACTGGATCGACGGGAAGAAGATCACCCGGCAATCCCTCCTGGAGAAGATCCCGTATCTGATCCTCGCCGTGATCTTCGGCATCGTCGCGCTCTTTGGGAAATTCGATGCCGCGCCGGTCTCGCCGCTCAAACGGATACTCGCCTCGTGCACGTCGCTGGTCTTTTCAATGCTGAAGGTGATCGCACCCGTGCATCTCTCACCGATCTACGCCGACGGCGGGGAGATCACGCTCACGTCACCGATGTTCTTTCTTCCACTCTTGATCGTCATTGGAGTCTTGTCCGGGGCATTCCTCCTGCGCAAACGGTGGAAAGTCTTTTCCTGCGGCGTCGCATTCATCGTGCTCACCTACGCACCGTCGTTTGCAAACATCATGAAAGGCGGCGAGTACTACCTGACAACGGACCGCTACGCGTACATCCCGCTGATCGGTATCGCGATCCTTGCGGCGCTTGCATGGGATGCCGTGCGAATGAGACTGGAGAAGAAACTCCCGGCTGACCATGCACGGGGGGTCACGTACGGCGCGGCGGGAGCTCTCCTCGTCATCCTCGGGTTCCTGAGTCTGCAACAGGCAAACCTCTGGCGGGATCCGCTAACGCTGAGCCAGCACGTGGTCGCCGTCGCCCCGAATGCCCGCATCGGCCATCTGTGGCGGGGAAACGTCCTGCGCGACGCCGGACAATATGATGAAGCATTGGAGCAATACCGGATCGCTTTGAGCATCATCGACGACGCGCAGGTCCACTACAACCGCGGTCTGACGTATCAACTCCAGGATAAGCTCGACGACGCCATCACGGATTACCGCAAGGCGCTCGAACTGCAGCCAGTGTATCCGCTCGCGCATATCAACCTCGGCCAACTCGACTATTTCCGCGGCCGGACGGAAGACGCGCGCAAGCAGTTTGAAGCAGCCGCAAAAGAGGCCCCGCAGCTGGCGATGCCGTTCTATAACCTCGGCGTTCTGGAGGGCGAACGGAAGAACTTCGAGGCGGCTGCGGGGTTCTACCGCCAGGCGCTGGAGCGTGACCCGGCATTGAGCGACGCGCGCGCGAATCTGGTGATTGCCCTCCTCGCTCTCGGAAAGACTGCCGAAGCTGTTGATCAGCTCAAGACCACACTCACAATGGATCCGGAGAATCCGACGGCACGGGCAACGCTGGATGAACTCATCAAGGCAGGAGTCGTGAAAAATGGATTGTGATTTACTCGTTCTCGAGTACGTACCGCACGGCAGCAACCATCAGTGTCGGTCCATCATCTAACCCAAGCTTCTTTTTGATGCGATCCCGGTGCGTCTCAACCGTCTTCGGAGAAAGATGCAGGCAAGACGCTATTTCCTTGGTGGGTTTCCCCTTTCCCAGAAGTTTGAATACCTCCAGTTCACGATCCGTGAGAAGTTCCACCGGAGATGCATCTAATTTTCCGCCGTTTGCCGCTTTCTGCATGAGATGCTGCTCAATGGATTCTTCCACCGCAAGTTTCCCGTCCATGACTTTCGCGATTGCATTCACGAGAGTCTGCTGCTGAATGCCCATGCCAAAATATCCGCGGGCCCCGGCTTGCAGATACTTGCCCGCCTGACGGTGGTCTGCTTGATCGCCGAGCATAATGCATTTCACTTTGCCGGCAATGCTACCGACGAATGTTCTGAGAGAAGCATCTCGCTTCCCGAATGCTTCGCCGGTATTGCGCATCGTGAGATCGATAATGCCCACATCCGGCTTCTTTTCGTCAATGATCCGCAGCAGTGCCTCGCGGTCTGCGACTCCGGCACAGAAACGCATGCCCGCTTTTGTGACGACACCCTCCAGACCTTCGAGCACAAGAGGATGCATGGACGCGGCGACGATGCCGGTAGCGGGAGAAGACTCGGACATTGGTTTGATATTTTAGATCTATTTATATTGGTGTCAAATTCACGTTATCCCCTAATCCTTCGCGCAACGGTTCGCCAGCCGTATTCTCCAATGGGTCGAACCGATATTGTATAGAAGGAAGCCAAAACTCCCACTGAGAAGGGAGTGAAGGAGGTCCGATGGTGGGTCGGGCGGGGGTCGAACCCGCGACCAATGGCTTAAAAGGCCACTGCTCTACCACTGAGCTACCGACCCACAAAGAACGCGGGGGGAAGTGTATCACTTCCCTTGCATATCAAAATCACAGTCGCACATCATCACTTATTGTTCGCGTCTGAGGAACAGCTCAATCGCATCGAGAAGGTGTTGATAGGAAAGGTTCTTCACTCCACCGAGTTCGTCGCGCTTCCGCTTCATGACCATACGGACGTCTCTGGCATTTTTGGATTCGGGGGTCCGCGAATTTCTCAACAAATATTCAATGCTACATGTCACTTGGGGTAAAAAACCCTCTTTGATCATGATACTGACGATTTGCTGTGTCGTCGGAAGCGTTCCGCCTTTCCATTCTGGAATCTGTTCCATAGCGAGAGAGTATAGAGCAACTCTCTTGCAGGCCGCATTTCCAGGGGCGTTTGCGGGTAACGAAAAACCCATGACATAAACAAAACCGCCTCGAGTATTGCTACAGGGGACGGTATTTGTTTTTGGTCACCGATGGGTTGCAGAGCAAGCTCTGTTTCCTATTGATGACACCTATAGTATAGCAAAATTGACGTCGGAATGGAAGGCTACTATAGAGCCTAGAAAGTGCCCTTTTAGCGTATTTCTACGATTACCGGAGCCTGCACTTGCCCGAACAGACCTGCACGCAGAAGTCGTTTCCCGGACGGCAGGATTGTTTGCATTCGCCGGTCTCGGTCGTGCAGTAGCCGAGTGGCGGGCGGCAATCGTTATTGGAGTAGCAGATCAGGCCGACCGGAACGTCCTTTAGACGCTGCTTGTACTGATCCTGACACGAGCGGTCATCATTGCGGAAGTCATTGGAGATATTCTTCTGGTCGTTCCGGAAATTGTTGTCGTTCTCCCGCAAACGATTGCGAACATCTTTGTCGATATCGCGCTGGATGTTTTGACGGTCACGGTCGTTTTCGATGCCCCACGAATCAAAGAATCGCTGGCGGCGTTCTTGCAGAAGGTTGTACCAGTTGATGTGATAGTTGCGCGTGGCATCGATGAAACGATTCTCACGATTGTTCATTGCAGACTGCTGGCAATGACGCAGATCCGGATCAGAATTGCGGGCCAGAGCGGCTGCGGGCAATAGGAGGAGGCTCAGCAGAAGCGTGGAGAGAGCATTGCGGCGCGTCATAGGAAAATGGGGAATGTGGCTTAGGCTAGAGCAGATTCGATACCCCGTCCAGTCAAAATTCTGGGGAGTTCTGCCGGGGCAACGCAAACGGCTATCATCACTCCGATGAAAGTCGCCCTGGTTCATGAACTGCTGACAATGCGCGGAGGTGCCGAGCGGGTGCTCAGAATCTTCTCGCAGATGTTCCCCGACGCACCGATCTACACGCTCCTCTACGATGAGAAAAAACTCGGCGACTGGTTTCCTCGCGAGCGCGTGCGAGTGAGCAACCTCCAGGCGCGCGCTGATTTCCTGAATCACTTTTCACTTTTCACTTTTCACTCCGCATTCAACCATCATCTCTATCTAAAAAAATTCCCTGCCGCGGTCGAGTCATGGGACTTTTCTGGATATGACCTCGTCTTGAGCAGTTCATCCGCATTCGCCCACGGCATCATCACCAACGGTGCACCCAAGCATCTCTGCTACGTCAACTCCCCCGCCCGGTATCTCTGGGATCGCACGCATGATGTTCTTGAGCGCGCCGGACGGGGCCCGCTCGGAGCGCTGCGCAGATGGTACCTCTCGCGGCTCTTCCACCGGCTCCGGATCTGGGATAGCGAAGCCGCCGACCGTCCCGACACGCTCATCGCAGCATCACGGGAGGTGCAGAGGAGAATTGAACTGTACTGGCGCAGGGACTCGCAGGTGATTCATCCGCCGATTGATGATTTCTGGATCGAGGAGAATAGGGAGCAGGCTTTCCTACCTGCGTTGTCCGCTGACAGAATGCCCGCTCCCAAGATCAATGAAGCCCCCTATTATTTGATCGTCTCTCAATTGGTGCCCTACAAAAAAATTGACCTGGCTATCCACGCCTGCAATGAACGGAAGACAACACTGATCATCGCCGGCGAAGGTCCAGCGCGCAGATCACTGGAAGCGATGGCGGGGCCCACGGTGAGTTTTGCCGGGTATCGGAGTGATGCAGAGCTTCGCACCCTCTACACCGGCGCGCGCGCGACGATCTTCCCGGGCGAGGAGGACTTTGGTCTCGTCCCACTGGAGTCGCTCGCGTGCGGCACGCCCGTGATCGCGCTGCGCGCAGGTGGCGCGCGGGAGACGCTCACACAGGACACCGCGGAATTTTTTGAAGAATCGACAACACAGGCACTCAGTGCAGCCATCGGACGATCGGAGAAAAGATCCTGGGACCGGGATCACTGTCGCATGCATGCGCAAACCTTCGGCCGCGCACGGTTCGAGAGGCAGATACACGATGCGATCTCCGCGCTCTCACGGTTGTGATTGCGCCCCCCGGGGAAAGACCGTACGCTCGATGCATGAAACACCTCTCCACCCTTCTCGTGTCGGTCCTCTCCATCGGCAGTCTCCTCTCCGCAGGCAGCGTCTGTGCAATGTCGTCTCCTGGCTCCGATGGCTACGTGCGGCCATCAGCCCAGCGGATCTCCAAGCGCACGCTCAATAAGAGCGTCCGGGCAAGCTGGAGGCATATTGAGTCGAAGACGAAGGGCTACTGAGCCGCTTGGCAATATGCGATCAAAAGGACTTTGCGGTCAAGTCCGGGGGGGCTATGCTCCCCCGGTGATTCGCCGTGTATTCCTCATTGGCCTTCTCCCCTTCCTGCTTCTCCCCTCCGCGGGCATTGCGGCGTCAATCTCGAGGACGATGGCAACAACGGATGTCCGCCCCCCGGTCGTACGGCCGAGCCGGAGAATGATCCGTGCCGCCGTCCGGGCGCCGGGTCCGGTGAATTCATCGCGAATCACGATCAACGAAACGTCGCTCGACAAGACCTTTGACAACGCCGAAGCGAATGTGAAGATTCAGTACCCGTCAACCTGGCAACGACTGGATGAGCGGGAACTCAATCCGCCGTTGACGCTCATCGTCATGTTTCTGTCGCGTGAGCAGCACCCTCAGGGACTCCACCAGAACATCAATTTGGTACTCGAAGATCTCACCGAACCTCTGACGCTCTCCGAGTACACGAAACTCGGCATCGCGATCGAGAGGGAATTCTTTGATGAGTACACCATGCTGAGCTCCGACGACATCCTCGTCGCCGGCACCTATCGCGCGCATCGGGTGGTGTTCACCGCATCCCCCAACGGGCAAGAGATGACGTTCGAACAGATCTGGCTCCTCAGAGGACAAAAGGCTCACGTCTGGACGTTTGCCGACAGCGCAGATGTCTTCGATCAGCACGTGAAAACGTTCGAGAGGATGATGGACACGCTGACGGTGCAGTGAAAATGATTAATGATAAATCATTAATTAAATTTTCAAAGTACTTAAGTTTGCAAGTTAATGATTTAAGACTTACTTAACGATTTATCATTAGACATTTTCAAAACAGTGCACCCTGTGCCCCCTCCGGCACCTGCAAACCGAGAACCTCATACGTCTTCTTCGTCGCCATTCTTCCCTTCGGCGTGCGCTGCAGTAGCCCCTGCTGGAGCAGGTATGGCTCGTAGACATCTTCAACCGTCTCTTCTTCTTCAGCGAGTACCGCCGCGATGGTCGAGATGCCGACGGGTCCACCATTGAACATCGTCACGATGGTATCGAGGATCGCGCGGTCCACAGCATCGAGCCCACGGTCATCGACTTCGAGTGCCCTGAGCGTGGTCTCGACACACGCACAGTCGACCGTCGCCTGACCTTGCACGTGGGCGTAATCGCGGATGGCGCGGAGCAACCGGTTGCCGATGCGCGGCGTCGCGCGGCTGCTCTGCGCAATGCGGTGTGCGGCTTTGGCATCGAGGGACATCTGCAGAAGTTCTGCCGACCGTTCGACGATCAGCTGCATTTCGGGGAGTTCGTAGAACGCGAGCTTAAAGTGGTTGATGAAGCGGTCACGCAGTGGCGCGCTCATGGACCCCGCCTTCGTCGTCGCCCCCACGAGCGTGAAGGGCTTGAGGTTGATCCGCATCGACCGTGCCGTCGGGCCTTTGCCGATCACAAGATCGAGCGCGTAGTCCTCCATGGCAGCGTAGAGCATCTCTTCGATCACCGGCCGCAGGCGATGGATTTCATCGATGAACAGCGTGTCGCCATCCTGGAGATTGCTGAGAATTGAGGCGAGGTCGCCGGGCTTCTCCAGCGCGGGACCCGAGGTGATCCGAATCTGCGCGCCCATCTCACGCGCGAGGATGTGGGCAAGCGTCGTCTTGCCGAGCCCCGGCGGGCCGTGCAGGAGCGTGTGTCCGAGTGGCTCCTTGCGGGACTTCGCCGCCTGAATGTGCATGAGGAGGTGTCCTTTGATTTTGCTTTGCCCGATGTACTCCGCGAGAGATTTGGGTCTGAGTGACTGCTCAAACACCACCTGCTCAGGGGCGGCAGGTGCCCGAACCATCGACGCCGGATCTTTTTTGGTTCGTTTGATCACCATGGGACCATCATACCAGAAGCCTCCTAGCCCTATCCCCAACCCTAGCCCTATACTCACCGAGTGACGTCATCGAAAAAATCCCTCGTTACCCTCGGCTTCCTCCTCATCCTGATTGGCTTGGCCAGTGCGGATGCCATCATCACCCGGGGCACTCTCCATATTCCCGAACGGAACGGCGCTGATGGAGGAGTGTCGAAAAAACCCGGACCCGATGTTGTCGCCGTCACGCTGGCACAAGGATTTGCGGTGACCGATACGAGCGACACGTTCCTCCTCACAACAATTCTGCCACCGGGAACAACGCTCTCCTCCCGCACGCTACTCCAGAATGATGACCGTGTCGGGGCGCTGGCATGGATCGATTCGCCCGACGTCAAACGCACCCTCAGGATTCTGCGAGAACACCTGCGCTCCTCCTTCTCCAAGGAGCTGCAGAACCTCATCGACGAAACCCAAAGTGAGGCGGGGAAACCCCCGCGCGACATCCTCTCGTTCCGCGATCCGGCGATCCTCGGCGAGAGAGTCGTCTTCGCGCGCGTCCGCGAGAGACTGTATGAGTTCCATGTAACAGCTGGGAAGGAGGCCTCCATCGATGGTTTGCTCAACGCTTTAACGGAGTAGAAAGGGGGCACCGAAGGGACCGAAGGCACCGATGTCACCGAGGTTTTTTTCGTCGGCCCCCTCGGTTTCTTCGGTCCCTTCGGTCCCTTTTCCCAAGCTCCAGAAACCAGCATTGACCTTCACCGAGCCTAAACCTACACTGCCCCGGCTATGGCCAAGGCAGTCAAAAAAGTCATCAAAGTGCAAGTCAAAGGCGGGCAGGCGAACCCCGCACCTCCGCTCGGACCCGCGCTCGGTCAGGCAGGCGTCGATATCAGCGGCTTCTGCACCAAATTCAACGACCAGACGAAGAAGGACAAGATGGGCCAACTACTTCCCGTCGAGATCACCGTGTACGAAGACCGCAGCTTCTCCTTTAAGGTGAAGCAGCCGGCGGCATCCACGCTGATCAAAGCCGCGGCGAAGATCGAGTCGGGCAGCGGTGAACCGAACAAGAACAAGGTCGGGAAGATTTCAAAGGCGGATCTGCGCAAAATCGCCGAGACCAAAATGCCAGACCTCAACTGCACGACGATCGAAGCGGCGGAGGCGATCATTGCCGGAAGTGCGAGGAGTATGGGGGTGACGATTGAATAGCGCGGGTCTTCGACCCGCGTACGCACGCCGAAGGCGTGCGCTGGATGACAGTGGTGTTTCCTCACCAGATCATTTCTCACACCATCCGCAATCCCATTCACATTCTCGCCGGGGTACGATCACCCCCACTCACTACCCTCACCGTCCATGATCCTGTCCGCACTGAGCGTTTCGTCCCTTCTTACGTTCGTCCTCCTGCCTCTGGGGGTGTTGCTCGTCCTCTCCCTCGCGCTCATTCCATGTTTGATCGCGCCGGGCATCAAGATGGGTGCGACGATGAAGGCGCTCTACTGTTACAGCATGCAGTGCCTCGGGATTTCGATGATGACCGCGGGGGCGCTGCCCGCCGTGTACGGCGTGCTGGAAAAATTCAGCGTCGGCGCCGAACGCTTCAGTGCCGAGATGTACCTCGCTCTCCTCGTCCTCTTCTCTGCCGGTGGCGTCACATTCCTCTGGCATGAACAGACCGCGGAAAAAATTGATGATGCGTCCCGCCGTGTTCCAGCGCTCCTCTTCTGGTACAGCTTCAAGTCGATCGGCTATGTCCTGACCCTCGTCGCCGCGCTCTCGTTCCTCTTTACCATGCTCCTCATCCGTCCGCTCGGCGTCTCGTGGTGGATCACGCCGGTGGTCATCTTCCTGTACGGACTGCTCCTCAGCTGGTGCACGCGGTGGCCGTCGACAAGCTCGACGTTCATGTCGATGCCCCTTGGTGGTGCGAAACATGCTCCGGCGGGGAAAAAGAAGAAGTAGGGATAAAAGGTAAAGAGGGCTGACGATGGTAAAGAGGGTGAAGAGGATTTTTGCTTATTTGTTTCTTCGTAGCCTTTTTTACCCTCTTTGCCCTCTTGCGCCCTTCCTGCTCCTGAGGCACACTGCCCGCCTGTCCGTGGGAGCTCTGCATCGCGGAGCGCCACTACCACGTTCCCCCCATCTCTATGGCTTCCAAAAGAAGTCCCCTCGCCCGTAAGAAAGGAAAGAAGTACGCCGAACGCAAGGCGCTTGTTGTGAAATCCATCTACCCGGTCTCCGAGGCGATGGAGCTTCTGCCAAAGCTCAGTACGACGTCGTTTGATGGTGCTGCCGAAGTGCACATCCGCATCAACGCCGATACGACGCAGGCCGACCAATTGGTCCGCACCACTGTTCCCCTCCCCCACGGCACCGGCAAAGATGTCCGCATTGCCGCGTTTGTCCCGGACGACATGATCGATGACGCGAAGAAGGCGGGAGCTGCACTCGCGGGCAACGAAGATCTGATCAAGGATATCAATGATGGCAAGATCAACTTCGATATCGCAGTGGCGTCACCCAAGATGATGAAGGACCTTGGAAAAGTCGCAAAGACACTGGGTCAAAAAGGCCTGATGCCGTCACCCAAGGCCGGAACGGTGACAGACAACGTGGCTAAAGTGATCGGCGAACTCAAGAAGGGTCGCATCGAAATCAAGATGGATAAGCAGGGCATCATTCACACCGTCTTCGGCAAAATCTCCTTCGGCCCCAAGAAGCTCCAGGAGAACCTCGAGGCGCTGATGACCGCCGTCAAAGAAGCTCAGCCGAGCGGCATCAAAGGCGAGTACATCCTCACGGTTGCCGTCAGCCCGACGATGGGACCGGGCCTCAAAGTTCAGCTCTAACTATTGCGGTAGAAGTGAACACTACGAAAGTGCTTTTTCTTCACTTTCAGGGGGGTATCATGTACGGAAGCTATGGCGAATGTCGACCAGCTTGCATCTCTTCCTGCATCGGGAATAAAACGGTTGAGGGAGCTGTTACCGAAGGCTCTTCAGTCAGGCCGTGCGGATACCGGCGTGATCCTCCAGAAACTCATCGGCGGGGTGATCACGGAACACACCGAACGCGACGACGGGCCGCTACCTGCATACCGAGCCAGCGACTTCGTGAAACTGTATGAGACAAAAGGATTGACCAGAAGAAGTACGCGAAAATTGCTGGAGTTTGAAAAAACACTATCAGCGAAACAAGATCTCACGCATGAGCAATACGTTCAAGCATTGGAGCGTTATGCCGGGACACTCAAAACCCTGCAACGCGAACATTGAGTCCACTTCATGCACAGAGAATCGCCCGCACGTCCTTTAACCGTTCACAAAGAAGACAGAACCGGCAACTGTAAAGAATATTTGACGTTCCGTTTTTCGGTACTACAGTGATGCGGATGGATCGTCTGACCAAACCTCTGATCCTCGGGAGCAACGAACTCTCGAAGCCGGTCGCATTCAAGACGGAGAATGGACTCTTTCACATTGTCGCGGCATGCCATATCGGGGGTCGGAAAGAAAATCAGGACCGCATCGTGCTCACGCCGGAGGGCGTGGTCGCCGTCATCGACGGGATGGGAGGGACGAAGAACGGGAAAAAAGCAGCCATTCTCGCGGCCGCTGCTCTGGTCCAACACCGCCGGGAAAAACTCGAAGATGCGCTGCTCGCGGCGCACCAAAAAGTACGGTCCATCAACGATGACAAATCCATATCCGGCGCAGCCGTGACGGTCGCACGCTTCACTCCAAACAACGCGGAGGCGTGCTGGATGGGAGATACGCAGTTCATCATGCTGCGCGAACGCGGCCGGCTCCGGCGATTACTGTCGAAGCGATGGATCCCCCGCCTCGTGCGCATGGCTCCGGAATGCGAGATATCCAAAAGCCATTCCATCGCTCAGCAACTCGCCGACCAGGGAAATATCCGACAAGACGAAGTGCACGATCATTTTTACAACAATTCACTCGGAAAATTCGTTGGAGGTCCCGAATTCGCGCCGGATACGTTTGCGACCCAGTTTGCTCCAGGAAACCGGATGCTCCTCAGCAGCGACGGACTGCATAAAGAGGTGAACCCGGCGGTGATGATTGAACTCAGCAGAAAAATGTTGCTGGAGAATCTCATGACGGAAGTGTGGCGATTAAGCACGGAGGCTATTGACCCCTCGGAGAACACCGACAACCGGTCCTTCGCCGGAGTGGAGCGGATAGCCGCGTAAACTACCGACAGAGAATCGCCCGCACGTCTTCCAGCTTCTCCACCCGCACCAGCCTCTCGCGCATTTCCCGCGCCCCGTCGAAGCCTTTCACGTAACTGCCCAGGTGCCGCCGCATTTCGAGCATGCCGGTCCTCTCGCCTTTGAACCGGACAGCCAATGCGCAATGATCAAGAATCCACGGAATTTTTTCCTCGAACGTGATCGGCCGCAACTTTCCACTTTCCACTTTTAACTTTTCACTCGACGCGCCGAGCGCGTCGCAGATTTCCCGCATGACCCACGGATTTCCAAACGTCCCCCGCCCGATCATGACCCCATCTAGATTCTGGATTCTCTCTACAGCGACCGCCGCCGAGGTGATGTCGCCGTTGCCGATGACCGGGACGCTGATGTTCCTCTTCAATTCGTAGATCGGCTCCCAATCGGCTTTGCCCGTGAACTTGTCGCAGAAGCGTCGGCCATGGATCGCGAGCGCCTGCGCTCCTGCATCGACCAGACGTTTGCAGAACGGGATGAGCGTCGTTTTGGAATCCCAGCCCAGTCGCGTTTTGACGCTGACCGGAATCTTCACCGCCTTGACGGTTGCTTCCACCAAGCGCGCTGCAAGATCAGGCTCCTTGATGAGGGCAGAGCCGTGACAGGACGACACCACTTTGGCGGCCGGGCAACCCATGTTGATATCGATACCGTCGGCGCCGAGCTGCTCAATCACTTTCGCCGCACTCAGGAAATGATCGGGATCATGGCCGAACACCTGCACGATGAAAGGGCGTTCGATCTCCGCATCGAAGTGCAACATCTCGATTGTCTTCTTGGCGCCATAGTGAATCGCATCAGTCGAGAGGAACTCGGTGTACAGGACGACCTCCGGCGCAATGCGTTTGATCAGCTGCCGGTACGACGCATCGGTGACCCCCGCCATGGGGGCGAGAGCGACGATCGGACGGCCTATCGTGGACCAGGAGAACATGTGGAAGAATGCGCGGGATACTGCTATACTATAACAATACACTAATCTCACAATCGCGCGCATGCCCCGAATGACCCATACTCGGCTCTCCATGCACCTGCCGCTGCTCCTGCTGGGAATTCTCCTGATGCTTCGCTCCGGCGTCGCCTTTGCACAGCAGGGACCCGGACCGCAGCTCATTCCCGATACGGGAATGATTGGCAACTGCAGCTTCATCACTGGTGACTTCAGTTTCGACTGCATTCCCCTCTACCTCGCGTATCTCCTACGCATCGCGTTCGGTATGGCCGGAGGATTCGCCGTCTTCCAGATCATCCAGGGCGGGTACGAGTACGCGCTCTCGGGACTCCAGCAGTTCGGCGGACTGCCCGATAAGGAAGCCGGCAAGAAGCGCATCACCAACGCCGTCCTCGGTCTGGTCGTCGTGGTGCTCACCTATCTGATTGTCGATACGATCGTCTCTGCTCTCTTCGTCGGCATCTGATGACCGCCAAAAAGAACAACAACGGCCACTCGTTCACGTCCTTCCGCATCATCGGTGAGAAGGCGCAGAAGCTATTTGCGAAAGCGAGGGAGATGCAGAACAGGCAATTGAATGACAATGCCCCGATGCCTATGATGAGCGAGGAGCAATTGCCACAGATCACCGTTCATCTTTCCATCGGCAGCGTTGTGCGCTGCACCTTCGCGATCCTCGCGATCATTGTTGGCATGCAGCTGCTCTGGCTGCTCCAGGACAAAATCGTGCTGCTCTTTTTGAGCATCTTCGTGGCGATGATCATCGATCCGGGCGTGCAATTCCTGCGCGGGATCGGCGTGCCCCGCGGTCTCGGGATTCTGATCCACTACTTCGTCGCACTCTTCCTGTTTGTGTTCCTGCTCGTTTCACTCATTCCGCTCATCGCGTCGCAGCTTATCGACCTCGCGGGATTGATCCAGCACGAAGTGAACCAATTCCTGCTGGAGCCCCACGTTTCACTGCCGCTCATCTCGGATGCGACCAACGCGAGCCTCACCGTGCTTGTGGAATCAACTCTGCGCAATCTTTCGATCAACCAGTTCGCTGACGCTCTCCAGCAGTTCGGACAGAATTTGTCGACGGCGACCCAGAGCTCCCTGCTGCTTGCGGCGCACCTGGCCGGGTCGGTCGTAAACTTCTTCGGGAACCTCGTGATCATCCTGGTCATGGCATTCTTCATTCAGATTGAGAAGGAGAAGATCGTCGCCTGGAGCAAGAGTTTCCTGCCGTCGAGACTTCGCCCGTACATCGACGATAAATCGGAGGCGATCCAGACGAAGATGGCACAGTGGACGCGCGGCCAGCTGATCCTGTGTCTGTTCATCGGCTTCATGGTCTTCCTCGCACTCACGGTTCTGCGGATGCCGTACGCACTGACACTCGGCATCCTCGCCGGGTTCACCGAGTTCATTCCGGTCATTGGTCCGTTGATCGCCGCTGTTCCCGCTGTCCTCATCGCGGGCACCCAGTACAGTATGTTCAATGCCGTCGTTGTTGCCCTCGTCTATTACGCGATCCAGTGGTGCGAGAACAACCTGCTCGTGCCGCTCATCATGAAGCGCGCGGTCGGTCTCTCCCCTCTCGCGATTCTCTTTGCCATGCTCGTCGGCGTCAGCTTCCCGACCCTCATCCATCCCGTCCTCGGCATCATCCTCTCGATCCCCGCCACCACCATCCTCGCGATCTTCATCGAAGACTGGAGAGTCCATCATCCACATCGGGAAGCGAAATAAAAAGTGTGATCCAAACACGATCTCAGCATCTCAGAGAGGCAGGATTTTTGCATTCACCCCCTCTCCCGCTTGCGGGAGAGGGTGGCGCCGTCGCGGCGCCGGGTGAGGGCAGGAAACTAGGCATCACCTATCAATGAACACCCCAAATGGGCGGCTGATACGCTGGATGAGTATAGTTTTATTGACAAATCACTACCTCGTAATAATTCCTGCCTGTAAAACAATGCCTTCTCAGACGTCTTTGCAGTAGAATGTCATGAAGATTCTGGACAACTGGCACTCAGGCTCCTAGACTGCTAATTCCCCATCTCCTGTATGCATCCCTTCGACCGCTTCACCCCCAACGCAAAGCTTGCTCTGCAGATCGCCGAGCAGGAGGCGAAGAACATGAAGAGCCCGTACATCGGGACCGAGCATTTGCTGCTGGGTCTCCTGAGTATCCCCAAGTCCCTCGGGTTTTCGATCTTCACCGGCGCAGGTGTGACGCAGGAGAACGTCCGGATTTTGCTCAAGGCAATGAAGTCGCCGAATATCGAAGGTCAGAGTGTCAAACATGGCCTCAGCACATTCCTCCACACGGTCATTGAGCAGAGCGTGATCACCGCGCACAAGTTCCGCCATGCGAACGTCGGCACCGAACACCTGCTCCATTCGCTCGTCTCCATCGGCAAGAACGCCGCCACCCTGCTCCTCGAGAACATGCAGGTCGATCCGGAGGATCTCAAGACGCGCGTCGAAGAAATGTTCGGACAAATCAATACGTTCAAGCAGCAGAACCGCAACCTCGAACAGTCACTCGAGGCATTCTTCCATGGTTTGCAGGGCGCGATTGTCGGCATGCAACCGGGGATGGCGGGCGGAGGCCACGGCGAGAGTGAATCCCTCAAGCGCAAGAAGAACGAGAGTAAGAGCAAAACACCGGTCCTCGACTACTTCACCGACGACCTGATTGCGAAGGTGAAGGAGAAGAAAGTCGACCCGATCATCGGCCGCGACGAGGAAATCGAGCGTCTGATCCGCATCCTCAACCGCAAGACCAAGAACAATCCGGTGCTGATCGGTGAACCCGGCGTCGGCAAGACCGCGATCGTGGAAGGCCTCGCCCAACGGATCGCTGCGGGCTCCGTCCCCTCTTCCCTTCAGGGCAAGCGTCTGTTGATTTTGAACATGGGCTCGCTGGTTGCCGGTACCAAGTACCGCGGCGAATTCGAGCAGCGCTTCGACGACATCATCAAGGAAGCCGCCAAGAGCGATAACTCCATCATCCTCTTCATCGACGAAATCCACACGGTCGTCGGAGCGGGAGCTGCCGAAGGATCCCTCGACGCCGCAAACATCCTCAAGCCCGCGCTCAGCCGCGGAGCCCTGCGGGTCATCGGTGCCACCACGCTCGACGAGTACCGGACGATCGAGAAGGATCGCGCGCTCGAGCGCCGCTTCCAGTCGATCATGGTTCAGGAACCGGTCGTTCCCGATGCGATCAAGATTCTCCAGGGGATCAAAGAGAGTTTTGAGCAATTCCACCATCTCACCATCACCGACAGCGCGCTCGAGGCGGCCGTCACGCTCAGCAAGCGCTACATCACCGAGCGCTACCTCCCCGACAAAGCGATCGACGTCCTCGACGAAGCAGCTGCCGGCAAGAGCCTGCAGCACGTGGGAGCCGCTCCGGAGATCAAGAAGATGGAAGACAAGATGGAATCGCTGATCGGCAAGCAGCAGCAGGCGGTCAAAGAGCAGAAGTATCATGTCGCGCTCAAGATGAAACAGGAGCAACAGGACCTGAAGGAAAAACTGGATGCGCTCAAAAACGCGCAAGACGGCGACCGACGCACCCCGATCCAGATCACCGAAGACGACATCGCGCAGGTGATCGGCAAAATGACCGGGATCCCCGTGACGAAGCTGCTGAAGTCCGAATCCAAGCGGCTCACGAACTTAGAACAGATCTTCCGCAAGTCGATTATTGGCCAGGACGAGGCGATCAAGAAGGTCGCTCGCGCCATCCGTCGCTCGCGCGTCGGCATCAGCGACAGCAAGCGCCCCATTGGCTCGTTCCTCTTCCTCGGCCCCACGGGCGTCGGAAAGACCGAGCTCGTCCGCACGATTGCGAAAGAAGTCTTCAACCGCGAAGAGGCGCTGATCAAGATCGACATGTCCGAATTCATGGAGCGCCACAACGTCTCGCGCCTCACCGGCACCACCGCCGGCTACGTGGGCTACGAGGAGGGCGGCCAGCTGACCGAACAGGTCCGCCGCAACCCCTACTCCGTCGTGCTCTTTGATGAAGTTGAAAAAGCTCACCCCGAATTCTTCAATATTCTCCTCCAGATCCTGGAGGACGGCGCGCTCACCGACGGCACCGGCAAGCAGGTGGACTTCACGAACACGATCATCATCATGACGAGCAACATCGGCGCCGAAAAGCTGACGAAGCAGGCCGCGCGCATCGGCTTCAAACTCGAAGACGAAGCGATGGCCGAGGAGCAGGAGTACGAGGAGAAGTGCAAGGAAGTGATCGAGGAACTCAAAGACAATCTCCGTCCGGAATTCCTCAACCGCATCGACCACATCATCGTCTTCAATGCGCTCAACCAGCAGCACATTCGCAAGATCGTGAGGATGCACATCGATCTCCTCGGCAACCGCCTCAAGGAACAGGGCTACGCGCTCGATGTGGATCCCAAGGCTATCGCGATCCTCGCTGAAGAAGGCTTCGATCCCGAATACGGCGCGCGTCCGGTCCGCCGCGTGATTCAGGAGCGTCTCGAGTCCGAAATCGCCGAGCACATGCTCAAGGAAATCTTCCACAAAGGCGACGTCATCCGCGTCGTTGCCAAGGGCGAGAAGGGGCTCGAATTCCTGCATGGGGATGCGAAGAAGGTCGCAAGC
>JAHFJP010000022.1 GCA_023245765.1 Candidatus Peribacteria bacterium | reverse complement strand
GCAAATCGCGACGGACATGTTTTACCACCAGCCGCCGTTCTTTATCCTCATGCCCGCCCGACACAAACCGGTTTTTGTAGTGCGTGGCGATGCCGGGAGAATTCAACGAAAACATCATCCCATCGAGTTCCCATTCGTCTCCCCGCAGTTCCACCCATCGTCCGGCGATGTACCGGCGCGAGAACGATTTCGCCCGTTTTGCACGGTGCGCGAGTTCCTGGAACACGCGCCGGATAAATCGTGCCATGCCTTCTTTTTGCAGATACTCCAATGACGCCGACGCAACAGTCATGCCTGGAGAATACCACGACAGGCAGCGGAAAACATATGACTGTCGCCCATCATCAGATTCCCTTCAAAAACTCTACCAGCGTCCCAAAAGCCCTCCGCCGCCGGTAATAACAGCGACGCGACCGGTGAGGGAGAAGTGGGAGAGCATTGGGGGAGAGTATAGCAGTAGCAGAGGATGAGTGGAGTATAATTAATCCCCTCGATATGGAGTTGCCATGGAAATTCCGCCTCTGGAGTGAAATCTCACATTCGGCTAAGGAAAAACTGCAACCCACAATTTTGTGGAGAAGCTGGTCGCAGCTGACTGCCGATGAAAAAAATGTAATGCTTCGATATTTGAACAATAGTCATTATTTCTATGGTGTTGAGTTAAATAGTCATAGACGGGAAATTCCAGAAATCGAACTTGTAGTATCCATTAACGAACTCAATCAAAAATATAAAAGATCATCATTTGGGAGGAATTTTTTGAATAGAAGAGGAGCATCTGCGGCACATGAGGATTTTGTATCTATATGGCATGAGGGAAGTGAAATACTAGTTTTTGAACTCCTTTCACTCTACGCAAAACAGTTGTACGAAGAAAAAGAAGCAGAATCTTTTTTGAAATTACATGGGGAAACTGATGAAAATTTTAAAAAACGCAATATTAATTGGAGGATGGAATCCCTGGATAAATTTCGCAATATTCTTAATGAGCTATTTGAGCAGTTTAATGTAAACATGTTTCTGACAAGAGCAGGTTTTATTCCATATCAAGAGAAAAAAATTGTAAAAAATGCTTACGAGCCGGTCGTGAATTTTCTCACTGATCCTAGGTGGAAAACAGCAGAAAGAGAGCTGGGCGATGCATTTGAGGCTTTTGCAAAAAAAGAAGAAAAGAACTACAGCAAATGTATCACTCATTGTTTTTCAGCTGTACAAGCTTTTTTACAAGAATTAGTGCAATCAGATATTCCTGATGCAAACATTAATTCTTTGCTTAAAGAAGCAAAGACGAAAGAGCTTATTCCAAAAGACATTTTTTCTGAGACAGCTTTTTCAAAGTTACAGGAGGCATTAGAAGAAATGAGAAAAAAATATGGAGACCCACATCCCAAAAAGGAATATGCAAATGAGAAAAATGCTCTGTTAGCTCTCAATATCACGGTTGTTTTTCTTCAACATTGTATGACTTTTTCTTGAGCGGCAAATATTACTAACTTCCGAGAGTCAAAATCATTGCAAGTGCATGTCTTAATCCAAACCATTGGTATTCAGGCGCAATGATTACACCAAGGCTCATAAGAACTAGTCCAAGCCCAAAAAGAAAAAAATAATATTTTTCAATAACCAGTGGTCTAAATTCCTCTTTCTCTATTTCGTCAAATTGCCAATTAGCAAAGTCTTTTATTTCTTGTACCCATAAAGTTTCAACCGATGTATTTGGTGAAGCGATAAATTCAGCAAATTTTTTCTTAAAAATTTCAAACCGTTGATAAAGAGCCTTCAAGTGTGAGGTAAAATTGTTCATATTTACACGTCGATATCGATCAATATGTAAGTAGTTAAAGTATGCGTTTGCTAATAACACTGCTATTCCAAATACAGCTAAAGGACTTGCTGGCGCAGTTTTATTAAAAGTCAAAAATGCGCCAACAATAGCAAAAGATAAATAATTTTGTTTACTTCTTGAATCAACATGTGCATCTTTAAATTTATCTCCTTCTTTCTTTAGTCTCGACATTTCGATGTCTGCAGTCTTTGCAATAGATTCTAGTGTCTGCTTATGCCATTCGATCGGAAATTGGAGCTTATTCACGCCGCAATTATATCAAAATTATTCTTGGGCGCTGTGCCCTCTTTGGTTACTGCCACCTTCACTCCACCCACCCCCCATACCCCTTCACCGTCTCCACCTCTTTCCCCGTCTCCCCCCTCGCGGCCTGCAACGTATAGAGTCCATCAAACCCAATCTTCTGCAGCTCCTCCCTCACCGCCTCAAAATCCGTATCACCTGTCCCCAGCGGAACCGTGCCACCTCCGCGCTTGCGATCTTTGATATGCACGCTGCCAACGCGGTTGCCGTAGGCGGCGAATTCTTTGTGGGGGTCGTAGCCGAGTGATGCGCTGTTCCCGGTATCATAGGTCACGCGGAAGTAGGGATCGGGGAGTTCGGCTAAAAGGATGGGAAACTCGGATGGCGAGAGAGATGTTTCCAGATGGAGTTCGAGTGTCAGTTTTTCCAGTGTCGGGATAACAGAACGCAGAGCTGTGGCTGCAGTTTTGATTTCCTCAGGATTTTTCAGGGCGGCATTATCGAGCAATGGAATGCCCACGTGGTGCGCGCCGACGAGCGCGGCTTGTTGGAGAAGGAACTTGAGGAGCTCCAGACGCTCAGTGCGTTGCGCGTCCGTACAGCGGACGAACGGTTGCTCCATAAAGGTATCGGCGCAGATGGAGGGGATGGTCACGCCGTGGAGATGCATCAGCGTCAGCATCTCCCGGATGCCTTCCTTGGTCCGAAACGGAGTCACATCGGCGCCGTAGGTGTCATCGATCCATTCGATCGCGGGAACTGCGGCCTCCACTGCTTTCGGAAACTCCTCGCGCCAGGATGTTCGTGGAAAACACTGAATGCGGTTGTCTTCAGGTGGACTTAATCTGCCTTGCATGATGGCTAGTTTGATCATTTACCTCGCGCTGCCAAAAGTTTGTCGCAAAACTCACGCACTGCACCGCGACCACCGGGATTACTGAGCACCACGCGCGCAATCGAGAGGACATCGGGGTGGGCATCGGCGACGACGACGGGAAAGCCGACCAGTTCCAGGCATCCGCGGTCGTTCACGTCGTTGCCCAGGTAGGCCACATGCTCGGGATCGATCTTTTCTTTCTTCAAATAGTCTTTCAGGAACTGCGCTTTGTCACTGAGTCCCTGGTGGCAGGGGATTTTGAGTTTTCGGCAACGTGCAGCCACGACAGGATGCTCTTCGGTCGAGATGACCATCATCGGAATGCCGGCTTTGTGCACTGCCGCGATGCCGAGGCTGTCGCTGCGGCTGCATCGCACCGCTTCGCCACCGTCGCCACTGCTGAGTACGTGGTTATCGGTGAGGACGCCATCGAAATCGAACGCGATCAGGTCGATACGCTTGGGGAAATCGACCGGCTGGTGACGGACAATCCAGCGGACCAGGTCCACCTGCTCTTTGGTATCGACCTGGAACGAGTGGAACTCCTCCATTTCGTAGACGGCAATCTTTCCGCCGAGGCGATTCTTGTTTTTCCGCAGGAGCGGCGTCTTCGTCACGTAGATGGAACCGTTTTCGCGGAACTGGACGTCACGATCCTGCTCCATGCGGCGGTTTTCTTTGTCGTAGTTGAGCGGCACGGGCCCTTTTTTGCTCTGTGCCCAGATCAGCGCGAAGTTACGCGTCGCGGAAAAGAGCGAATCCGCTTTTTCCCGGATCAATTGCGCAACCGCGCGGTCGATATCCTCGGAGCGGCGCACGGGTGACGTGCATTGGAGAAAGACGACGAGGTCGGGATCTTTTTTTCCGAGCTTCTTCCGTTCATCGAGCACGTGCAGCAATGTCGCTTCGCTGCTCGATTGCGGTCCGGTCAGTTCCAGCGGCCGGCGGATCACCAGCGCACCGAACTTTTTGGCGACGGCGGCGATCTCGGGGTCTTCCGTCGATACATATACTTCCTCCACCGATTTTGAGCGCTTGGCGTGGGTAATGCTGTGGGCGACAAGCGGGATGCCTGCGAGCCGGAGGAGGTTTTTGCCGGGCACGCGCTGGCTGCCTCCCCGGGCGGGGATAATGGCGATCACCGATGGGCGTTTGGCGGCCATGCGCGTATTCTAGCTCGCGTAATGCATATCTGTCTCCTCATACCGGTTCTGGACGCCTATAAAGGAGGCAATCACCTGCCGCTGCTTGCTGCACTGCCGGACGTCCAATTCACGATTCTGTGTAATCGGACGAAGCCCGAGAGTCCGGATTTGCCGCCGAACGTCAAAGTCATCATCCTCGGCGGATCGCTTGGGCCGTATTACTACGGTTGCAGTGATTATCTTTTCGCGCGCAGTGTTCTCAAAAAATATCCCGCATCGGATCCGTTCTGGAAGCAGTTCTCTGTCATTCATCTGAATCAGACGATGGGGCCTGCACTTCTGAAGCTCAAAGCAACGGGAGTGCCGCTGATGCTCCTGATTCACCATCCTGCATCGGTTGATCGTGCGGTTGCTGTAGAGGAGTCAGGATTTTTCGGCGGACTGCTCTGGCGTCTCAAGTATCTGCTCCTGGTTTCGTGGCAGAAAAAATTCTGTCACGCAGTTGATCACGTCGTCACGGTCTCGAAGACGTCCGCACAGAGGATCGCGGCGGATTATCAGTGCAATGTCTCCTCTATAGAGATTGTTCCAAACGGGATTGATCCTCAAATCTTCACGCCCGGCGATCTTCTACAGTCAGAATTCGATGTGATCTCCATCGGATCGTTCATTCATCCGCGCAAAGGCTTCAAATATCTTTTGAATGTGTACAAGATACTCGCTGCGAAGGGTTTCAAGATCGCCGATGTCGGTCGAAGAAGCGCGGAGCAACAGGAGCAATTGAAAACAATCAGTGGAGTGACGACATTCGGGACGGTTTCAGAGGAAAAACTGGTGACGATGCTCAAAAGTTCTGCGGTATTGATCTCCACTTCGCTCTATGAAGGCTTTGGTCTCTCCTTAATAGAGGCGCTCGCGTGTGGTCGGCCTGCAATTGCGTTTGATGCCGGGGCCACGAAAGAAGTCCTCAGTCCGATTGACCCGTCTCTCGTTGTTCCTCTCCGTGATAGTGCTGCACTGACGCGACGCGTGGAGGAATTCTTGCGATTGAGTCCGGCGGAACGTGCATCAAAGGGTCAGCAGTACCGGGAGGCGGTGGTGAGAATGTATCCCTTGGAGGAATCGGCTAGGCGGTTGAAAGAGGTTTACGAATCCATCGCGGGGTAGGGCGTTGCATGCAACGCCCCTACGTCTATGATTCCTGCATGCTCTTCCACTCGCTGGAGTACCTGTTTTTCTTCCTGCCCGTTTCGGTCGCGGGGTTTTTCGTGCTGCAGAGGTTCTGGTCTGATCGCGCGGCGCTGGTGTGGTTCATCGGTGCGTCGCTCTTCTTCTACGCGTGGTGGAACATCGCCGGTCTGTGGTTGCTCGGTTCCTCCATTGCGGTCAACTACGCACTCGGGACGCTGCTCGCGCGCGGGAAGAAGTATCGGAAGCCCATAGTGATCGCGGGGATTGCCTTCAACCTGCTGCTCCTCGGGTACTTTAAGTACGCCGGGTTCTTTGTCGACACGGTCAACGGCGCGTTCGGTTCGTCGTGGTCGGTGGGCAACATCATCCTGCCGCTCGCGATTTCGTTTTTCACGTTCGAGCAGATCTGCTGGCTGGTGGAGCTCTACCAGCGCAAAGTCGAGCATCCCGGGTTCCTGCGCTACTGCGCATTCATCACCAACTTTCCAAAGTTGATCGCCGGTCCGGTGATCCGTCCGCATGAACTGCTCCCGCAGATTACGGATAGTCATGCGCGCAGGTTCCGCGCGGAACACATCTCCGTTGGTCTCACGATCTTCGTTCTTGGACTCACGAAGAAGGTTGTGCTGGCCGATACCATGGCTCCCATCGTGAATTCCGTCTTCCATGCCTCCGCGGGCGGCGCACACGTGAGCTTTTTGGAGGCGTGGGGCGCAACGCTCGCGTACACATTGCAAATCTATTTCGATTTCTCCGGCTACACCGACATGGCGATCGGTTCCGCGCGGATGTTTGGGTTCACACTGCCGCTGAACTTCGCGTCGCCATACAAAGCGACGAACATCAGTGACTTCTGGGGCCGCTGGCACATGTCACTCACGCGGATGCTGCGCGAATACGTGTATTTTCCGCTTGGCGGGAACCGCGTCGCGCAGTGGAAGCGCATTCGTAATGTGATGGCGACGTTTCTCCTGAGTGGCCTCTGGCACGGAGCGGGTTGGACGTTTGTGCTGTGGGGCGGCATCCATGGAATCTATCTCGTCATCCATCAGGCGTGGCGTTCCTTCCGGAAAACCGGAAAAGATGCAGTCGGATCCTGGTGGGGGCGGACGCTTGGTTGGACGGTCACATTCATTGCCGTAATGACCGGGTGGGTGTTCTTCCGCAGTGAAAACGTCGGCGCGGCATTGCGTATGCTCAAGACGATGGCGGGCTTTGATGGGATTGCATTGCCGGGGATGGCGCAGAGCACACTTAGCTCGTTGTCGACGCTCGGCGTGCACTTTGATTTAGAGCACGTGCTGGTCCTCACACCCGGAGACTGGATCCATGTGCTGCCCTGGATGGTCCTCCTGCTCGTCATCGCGCTGCTCTTCCCAAACACGCAGCAATTCCTCCGCAATTTCCGCCCCGCGCTCGATGCATCGGCAACCGAAACTCCCAAGGGCTTGGCCCGCGTACTGGTATGGAAGCCCGTGGTGATGTATTCGTTTGTGCTCTCGGCCCTCCTGATGCTCTCGCTGGTGTTCCTGCTGCTCTCGCAGCAGACGGAATTCCTGTACTTCCGTTTTTAATGGATGAATAAAACGTATCTGCTCAGCATCGCGCTGTTCCTTATTCCCGCCGCGGGACTGTTCGGTCTCAACTATCTGTATCTGCGCAACACCGGGGAATTTCTCTCCCTGCAGGAGATCGTCGAGCGCCAGCAGACGGGTTCGGGATTCTGCATCTACGGGAGCGCGCTCCACCAGGACACCATCCCCTATAAACTGGCGGGATACGCGGCGCGCCTGCCCCAGGTGACGGTGATTGGATCGTCGCTCACGCTCCAGTATCGGGAGCGATTCTTCCGTGGCCCCTTCTTCAGCTTGAGCGGAACCATGGATAACACCGCCAACGGAGCACTGCTGCCCTCACTCCTTCTCGCCCAGCACAAGCCCGATCTGCTGCTGCTCGGCACCGACGTGTGGTGGTTCCAGCAGGACGTCAGTCCCTACCGCCGCACGCATCTTGACCTGTCGGATGCGGACAGATTTACCCTCGAAAAAGTGGCGCAGCCTTTTTCCTGGCTGCTGCAGGGGAAAATTTCGCTCACAGAGTATCTGCGAACGGCACTCCGCGGCGCACCCGAGAGCGGGCCGTGCGGCATCGGTGTCTTCGCCCAGGAGAGACGCAGGGGATCGGGACCGGACGGCTCGTATTACTACACGAGTGCCATCACGGGAGAGGATTTGCAGGGGACATCGCCGGGATTTTTGGGCCAGCTCGACGAAATCCGCGAGAACCGCGGTCACTTTGTGTACGGAACCGGCGTCAGCCAGCAATCGATGGATGATTTCGTCCACATGGTGAAGGAGCTCGAGGATGCCGGCGTCACCGTGGTGCCGATCCTGGAGCCGTTCGCGCCGAAGGTCTTCGCGGAAATGCAGCGTCACCCCGATGCATACCGGTACATCGACGCGCTCCGGGAAGAATTCCGCGCCCGGGGCATCGCGGTCTTCGATTTCCTCGATCCGCGTTCGATTGGTGCCTCCGATTGCGAGTTCATCGACGGCATTCATATGGGGGACGTCGCCTCGGCGCGGCTGCTGCGAGCCCTCTACAATTCCTCAAGGGATCCGCACGTCCGGTCGCTCATCAATACCCAGGAAATCGATGCGACGATCAAGAGCAACGCCGGGTTTGCGATGGCGAAGGACCAGAGAGTCACGAATATGCCCGAAACGGACTTCCTGGCTATCGGTTGCCCAAAGATTCCGCGGTAGCTCCGTGCTATCCTCCCTGTATGCCAACCTCAATCTTGCACACGGCCATGGATGGAACGATGAAAATGATCCAGCGGTCGCGGTTCTACTACACGCGCTACAACAACACCGGTCCGATCAAAATGAACCGGGTCTATAGCAAATATTCACAGGAGTGCGCCGAGAAATTCGCTCACGCTCATCCTGACGTCACTCTCCCGCCGTCGCCGCTGCAGACGACGGCCGCATTTTCCATCAAGAACGTGTTCCCCGCTGATCGCGCGATGGAACTTTCGCAGTTCATCACGACGAAGATCGAGGAGAATGATCCAAGGTTCGCGAAAGATGATCTCCAGGTGCGCATCGCGACTCCTCTCAAGACACTTGGCACGGTCATCCTCGACGTGCTCAAAAATCCCGAGATTGATCGCGCACTGCTCAACTTCTTCCGCGGCTACTACCGCGTCGAGTCGATCGCGGCATCGCGCACACTGCCGACAAACAGAGTCACGGGATCGTGGCTGTGGCACTGCGATACGTTTCCGCCCTGCACGTGCAAACTCTTCCTGCATCTAACGCCCGCGAACGCCGATCGCGGCGCGACGGAGTTCATGGACCGCAAGGACACGATGGCCTTCCGCGATGCGGGGTACTTTGGACAGTATCCGAATGAACGCGTGGGTAATCTGGACGAGTTTGCGGCAGCGCATAACATCCCATACCGCCCGTTCCATCTGGACGCGGAGCCTGGCGACGTCACGATGTTCAACCAGAACTACTTCCACCGTGCGATTGCGCCAAAGACCTCGTTCCGCGATACCGTGCAGCTGTTCTTCCTCCCCAACCCCGTTCCTTGGAAGGAGCAGTACGACAAAGACCCCGACTTCCTCAACAACAACATGGTCTCGTTCCCCAAAGATCCTGCAATTCCGGGGAGTTCCTCCGGCGGCGCGGCTGGTATGATGGGCGCATGAGCACACCCGGGAAAATCATCTACCTGCTGCGGAAGATTCATCTTCGGCCGGTGCATATCGTTATCCCGGTGATTCTTGCGATGCTCGCGGCGGTGTTCGAAGGCACGGGCATGGGGCTCCTGATCCCGATCCTCAACGGATTCCTGACGAAGAGTTTCTCGTTTATTGCCCATACTCCCGTCCTCGGCAAACTGATGCCGTTGCTGCCGCCGTCGGTTCTCAAAGACGACCGGCTGCTCTTCGGCGTGCTGCTCGGTGGATTCCTCACGTTGTATATCTTAAAAAGCGTGACCCGGTTCCTCTCGGTCGCGAGTATGGCGTACTTCAGTGAGCGGACGATCCATCACCTGCGCAAAGCACTGTTCACACGGTATCTGAGCTTCGGAAAACTCTTCTTCGATACGAGCAACATCGGGCATCACAGCGCGGTGCTGCAGGAATTTTCGCGCTCGGCACTCACGCCGCTCGCTGGTATCGACCGGTTCATCAACGCGCTCTTCGCACTCACGGCGTACTTCATCGTCATGCTGATGATTTCGTGGAAGCTGACGCTCATCGCGTTGCCGCTCTTCTTTTTACTGCACATGTTTGTGAAAACACTCATCGTGCGGCTGCGAAACCTCTCACATGCCACGTCCAATCGCGGGTCGCAGCTCAATAAAAAAATCATCGAGATCCTCTCCACGATGTCGCTCGTCAAAGCGTACCGGACCGAGCGCATGGAGCAGAATCGGTACACGGAGATCAGCGACCACAAGGCGCGGCTCGATTTCCGGGGCAACATTCTGCTCAACGTCATCCAGCCGATGCAGGAAATCATCACAGTCTTCGTCGTGACGTTCATCTTTGCAGGTTCTCTGTATGTTTTTGGGCGTGAAGAAATCGCTTCGGCCTCGGCGCTCATCGTCTACTTTTATGTCGTCATCAACGCGACGAGCAAATTCGGCACGGTCTCGGGGTACCGCGGGTCACTGGCTAACAGCGCCGGACCACTCGATGCGGTGCTGGCCGTGTTCGATGACCACAACAAGTTCTTCGTGACGGGCGGCAGCGAAAAATTCCCCGGTCTGGAACGGGATATCACCTGCCGCAATCTCACGTTCTCGTACAGCGATCGCAATGTGCTCAAGGACGTGTCGTTCACGATCCAAAAAGGGAAGATGACGGCAATTGTCGGGCCCTCCGGCGCGGGCAAGAGCACACTGATCAATCTCTTCATGCGTTTCTACGATTGCCCGGCCGACGCCATCCTCATCGACGGCAACGACATCCGGTCCTTCACGCTCGATACGTACCTGGCACACGTTGCTATCGTCAGCCAGGAAACACTCCTGCTCCACGATTCACTGCGCAATAACATCCTCTACGGTCTCTCCGGCGTCAGCGAGGAGCGGCTCCAGGACGTGATCGCGCGCGCGCGGCTCTCGGACTACATCGCAAAACTTCCGCAGGGCCTCCACACGCTCATCGGCGACCGCGGGGTCAAACTCTCCGGCGGCGAAAAGCAGCGCGTCAGTATCGCCCGCGCGCTCCTCAAGGGTGCCGAGATCCTCATCCTCGACGAAGCGACCAGTTCGCTCGACAGCCAGACGGAAAAACTGATCCAGGAAGCGATCGACGAAGCCGTCGCGGGTCGCACCTCCATCGTCATCGCGCACAGACTCAGCACGATCAGGCATGCGGACAAGATCGTCGTCCTTAAAGATGGCGAATTGGCGGAGGAGGGGGGACTCGATGAACTGCTTGCCGCGAAGGGCGTATTCTTCGGGCTATGGGAGGAGCAAAAATTTTAGTGGGATCTACCGCGGCGTAGCCCCGCAGGGCGAAGCCGGGTGGGAGGAGCAGAAGTTTTAAGTGAGTTTGGGAGATATTGACATAATTTAAATTTAATTTTAAAATGCATATTAGGTTCTCGCCCATGATCTTTTTTTGGAGGGCACACCAGTGCTCAGACCGACAGAGTACGCTGAAGCAGTGCGTACTGCCGTCCTCGGTGCGGGCTTCCTGCAGGTCGATCTGCAGATGAAGCTTGGCATCCCCGACCACCTCCTCGTGCTCGTTGCCGACGAGTTCGATGAGGATGAACCGCCAGACGCTCCTGCGCGGTACCAGGCGTCGTGCCCGTACTACACCGTCACCACCGAATGCGGCACATTCGGTATCGCCTGGGTTGGACCGGAGTTTCCGGTCCTCGACCTCACGGGCTGCGACAAGCCCCTGACGTCGCTCGGCGAACCCCTCGCGGATCATGTGTATCCGTGCACCCACGAGGTGTTGCAAGGCCTTAAGCTCCTCCTGAGCTGAACAACGGGCCAAAGAACCAATCCATCCCTGCTGCCGTCGGCCGCAGGGATAATTTGTATGTTTCGGATCTACAAAGGTTGTGGGAGCAGCAGCAGATTTAGGTTATAGTCATCACATGATGACTCTCGGTTCCCTCTGGCGACACAGTACCAGCTACACCAGTCCTTTTCGTGTTCTCCGATGTTATGGATTGCGCGCTGTGCATCCCGCCAACACACTGCGACGGCGCATTCTTGCGCGCAAAAGCACGGCGGCACTGTCAGCCGAGCAGAATCAGAGAAAAGATATCATGGAGCGCGAAGGATGTGTGCCCGCAAACCCGGACACCGATCAACATCTGATCAAACAGCTCTGTGCGAATCTTCAGGAACGCGCGAAGGGTGTGCAGATCGACATGGAAGCGAAGCCCGGAAAGAACTATTGGGAGCGAATGCTCACCGATGACGATAAAAAGAGCGATAGTCTCATCGTCCGCTGCGCATTGCAGCCCGCTGTCATCAATATGGCCGCTGCATACCTCGGAGAGGTTCCCTATCTCGCAGGAATTTCCGTCTACCTCTCGCACGGCACGCACAATACGACGTGGCAGGCCTCGCAACTTTGGCACTGCGACTACGACGATCGCCGGATGTTCAAGCTCTTCGTCTACTGCACCGATGTAAAAGGCGGTCCGGACGGAGAGTTCACCTACATTCCGAAAGATCTCTCGAAAAACGTGAAAAACAACTTCTTCCCCGCGCGCATTTCCGACGAGTCGATGGATAAGCAGGGCTACTCGAAGCATGCCAAGCACATCACGGGTCCCGCCGGCACCGCGTTCTACATCGACACGCGCGGGTGCTATCACCTGGGGAGCCGCGTCGACATCGGGCACACGCGTATCGCCTACATCGTCACATACGTGACGGCCGCGAGCCTGCAGCCGTTCAATAACGGCATCAAAATCCAACATGCACTGACCGAGACCGAGCAACTTGTCCTCCGTTCAGGAATGCACTCCGAAGTAGTTCACCAGGGTAATGCGCTTGCCATGAACCAGGGGGGTCCCGCGATGTAATCCGCGAAGATCAGCTAGGATCAGCGTTCCTGCTTTGCCTGTGAAAATCTTTTCTTCATACATTTGCGGCACAAAACTCCGCTCGCGTTCATTCAAATATCCTCCATTGCTGCCTTCGCGGTAGTACCGCGCCTCGAGCGTTCTCCTCCACGGTGCATCGCGATGACTTCTGACGAAATACCGGAACGGTGCCTGCTCAGGACCGACATCCGTCAGGTACAGGAACGATTTGAAGCGCATCTTCCAGTCATCGATGTGCGGGTGATCGGCGATGGAAACTCGCTTGGGGTCCGGACGCAGTTCGCCCATCTTCTGATACGAGGTCGCGTCCTTCGAGATGTATGCGCGTGCGAGACTTTCGATTCCCGCGTGATCGAACAGCGCGCGCGTTGCCGGGCAGATCGTATCAATGTCCCACATGCGGTACACGCCGTAGCGTTCTTCTCTCAGCGTCCTGTTTTTTCCCGTGAACGTTCCTGCTTTGAGCTGCTCAAGTGCCGGTTCCACTTCACTGACCATGCGGCGGGTCGTCTCTTCATCGAAAAATCCCGGAATCGCGATGACGCCGTCGCGCTGGAGAATCGCCAACTCCTCCTTCATGTTCGTCAGCGATGGATCCTGGTTGTAGCGCTTAAAATGCTCGCGGCGTGCGGCTGGGAAGAGCAGGGGATTGCGGTAAATCCAGTTTTTGCGGGCATAGACCGACCGCCAGACCGGCAGAATGACCTTTTGGCCAACGGACGAGGATTTGAGGGTGGAGACGAACGACATGGACGCGATGCTACACGCTATACTCCCCGCATGCCAACCGTCCTGGCCATCATCCCCGCCCGATCCGGCAGCAAAGCGCTGGTGGATAAAAATATCCGTCCGGTCGCGGGAAAGCCGATGCTGACGCACTCCATCGAGCACGCCAAAGCCAGCACGCTGATTACCCGTGTCATCGTCAGCACCGACAGCTCCGCGTACGCGGAGATCGCCAAAAAAGCAGGCGCGGACGTTCCGTTCCTCCGTCCCGCGGAAATCTCCCAGGATCAATCCACGGATCTCGAGGCATTCACGCATGCACTCATGTGGCTCAAAGAGAACGAAGGGAAGATTCCCGATATTGTCGTGCAGCTACGGCCAACGTCCCCCCATCGTTCTGTAAAAGATATCGATGCAATGATCAATATCCTGATTGATCATCCAGAGGTCGACTCAGTCCGCAGCATCGCGAAGGCACCCGCGCCTCCTTTTAAGATGTGGTTCCTTGGCAAAGACAATCTGCTGACCCCCGTGGTGAAGGCGACGATCAAAGACGCGCATAATTTGCCGCGCCAGATGCTCCCGCAGGCGTACCTGCAGAACGCGTGCATCGATGTCGTCCGCAGTTCCGTGATTCTCGACAAGAAATCCATGACGGGCGACACCATCTACGGCTACGTGATGGACGACGATTTCGATATCGATACGAAAGACGATTTGGCACGTGTGGAAGCCCATCTCTCCAAGACCAAAATGCTGTAGAATGCCGGCATGGACAAACGTTTCAAAAATCTCTTCATCTTCGAGATGGCCAATAACCATCAGGGGAGCGTTGAGCACGGCAAAGCGATCATTGATGCGATGGCGGACATTGCGAAGAAGCGGAAGATCAACGCTGCGATCAAATTTCAGTTTCGCGATCTCGATACATTCATCCATCCGGCCTTTCGTGACAACAAAGACGTCAAACATATCAGTCGCTTCCTCTCGACGCGCCTGTCGGTGAAACAATTCGGTGAACTCGTCGCGCATACCAAGAAGAGCGGCCTCCTCGCAATCGCGACGCCGTTCGATGAAGCATCGGTCAAGACGTGTCTCGATCTGAAAATCGACATCATCAAGGTCGCGAGCTGCTCGGTGACCGATTGGCCGCTCCTCGAGGCGGTCGCGGCGGCGAAACTCCCCGCGATCATCTCCACCGGTGGCACCACCATCACCGATATCGACAAAGTCGTCAGCTTCTTCACGCACAAGAGCACCAGTTTCGCGATTCTTCATTGCGTCGGTGTGTATCCCACTCCTCCGGAGCTCCTGCATCTCGGCGTTATCACCCGTTTGATCCGTCGCTACCCGACTGTTCCCGTCGGGTACTCCGGTCACGAGGGGCCAGATGAGCTCGGACCTGTCACTGTTGCTGTCAGTAAAGGAGCGACGATCCTCGAGCGCCACGTCGGTGTCGAAACGAAAGACGTGAAACTCAATGCATACTCGATGAACCCCGCGCAGACGGACGCGTGGGTACAGGCGGCACAAACCGCATGGACGATGGTGGGAACCGACGAGAAAATCATCTCCGGCGGGGAGCAGTCGTCGCTCGAGTCCCTCATGCGCGGGACGTACGCCAAAAAACCGATCAAGAAGGGTCAAACGATCTCGCGTGACGACGTCTACTTCGCCGTTCCACTCCAGGAAGGCCAGCTCACGAGCGGATCGTTCGGTTCCTATCGTGCGGTCTTCACCGCGAGTCGCGATTACGGTGCACACGAACCGATCGCCGAGATTCATGCCCCGCATCCGCTGCGCATGGTGCGCGAAGCGGTCCACAAAGCGACCGGCATGCTCAATGAAGCGAGCATTTCCATCGGCCCGGACTGCACGATCGAGCTCTCCCACCACTACGGCATCGAAAAGTTCGCCGATACCGGCGCAACCATCATCAACATGATCAATCGCGAGTATTGCAAGAAGCTGATCATCGTTTTCCCGGGACAAAAGCATCCCGTGCACCGACATGAGAAGAAGGAGGAGACGTTTGAGATGCTTGCGGGCGACCTGACGGTCAAACTCGATGACGAAATCACGGAACTGCACCCCGGCGACCGTCTCCTGATCAAGCGCAACACCTGGCACAGCTTCTCGTCCCAAAACGGCGCCATCTTCGAGGAGATTTCGACCACCCACTACCGCGATGACTCGCACTACGAGGATAAAGCGATCAGCGCGCTCGATCCGCTACAGCGAAAGACGATTCTGGAGCCACAGGAAGGCGGTTGACCCCCGTCTGCAGACCCACAATACTGCCGTGTGACCCCCATTCGCGCCATTGTCGGACGCTTCATCTATCCGTACTCCTTTGCGGCAATGGAGGCGGTTCTTGCCAAGCGCCCGTTTGAGTTCTGCGCGATCCTCGCCCATCCGGTGGAACCGCGAAAGTTCAAGGGCATGCCTGAGTCGCAGCAAGAGTGGTTCGACGCAGGGGCTATTCGATCCTGCCAGTATGAGGGCGTCAATTGGAATCAGTTACAGCCACTCGATGAAGCATTGATCGAGAGCATGCGCGGGTGCGAGGCGCTCTTTATGGAAATCGTTTGTCGGCAGGAGTGGAAATACATCATTTCGTACGCGCAGCGTCGTCAGTGGTACCTCAAACATCTGCAATTCTGGAACGATTATATCCTCCGCAACCGCATCAACCTCTATCTCTCCGCCTGGATCCCGCACGAGCTCCCCGATGTCGTCATTTACTGTCTCTGCAAGCATCACAACATCCCCGTCACGTACTTTCACATGTCGACCGAGCGCGATACGGCATTTTTGGAGCATGACTTCACCGAAACCGCCGTCCAGATCAGTCCTCGTTACGAAGAATTGCTCAAAGAGTACGCAGGTGTCACGGATCCCGCCAAAATTCCGGTCGAGAAGCACATCGAAGAGCGATTCAAAGCGCTCACCGACCCCCGCGGACAGAAGCCGCCACTCGCGAGTGTGAAAAATCCGACATATTTTGATCATCTGAAGGCGCTCCTCATCAAACGCCCACTCGCATTCTTCAGTTACGGTCTCCAGTACCTCACACCGTCCGGTCTTCGGCGTGCAGGTTCTGCAGTACAACGCTGGAATGACATCCGACAGCGTAATGCGTTCTACGATCGAGTCGCAATCGAGCCCGATCTTTCCAAAAAGTTCATTTACCTTGCGTTGCACTTCCAACCCGAAGCTTCCACGGTCCCGATGGGCGGTGCGTACTCGGATCAAGTCCTCCTCGCGCGCGCTCTTGCGGTATTTCTGCCCAAAGATGTTCTCATTTATGTGAAAGAACACCCGCGTGAGAGTGGGTGGCACAGCCGCAGCATCGACTACTACAAAGATTTCTTGGCAATCCCATCCGTCCGCCTGATCGCGCGGCACGTTGATACGTTTGCACTGAGTGATCGCTGTGCTGCGATCGCAACCGCAACGGGCTCGGTCGGCTTCGAAGGCATTTTCCGCGGCAAGCCCGTCTTCATGTTCGGGCACCGCTTCTACCAGTACGCGCGTGGCGTGTATCGCATCCACACGAACGATGATCTAAAAAAGGCGATCAATGACGTCTTCATCAACGGTGCCAAGCCGACACTCATCACCTCAAAGCTCTATCTGCGCGCGATGGACGAAACGCGTGTAAAAGGCACGCTGGTGCCCTGGGATCGGCAGGTGTCACATATGACGGATGAGGAGCATGCGAAGTCGTATAGTGAGGCTATTTTGGCAGATCTACTGCGTATTTAGGGGTAAATTGACATAATAAAAAATTTATACTATTATATTAATATGTCTGATCATGGTGATCTGGCTACCCGAAAGGGGGCAGTAGCCATGCCAGGCTGCTGCTCATTGAAAGAGAGGATTTCTCATGATTCGTTTGGGTCTGTATGCCAATGACCAAGGCGCCAACAACGTGTTGGATGCCGTCGAACAAGCCGCGAAAGCGTCAGGCCGCTTCGAGGTCGTCCGGATTCCCGGACTCAATCTCGATGTCGGCGATGACGCGATCGCAAAACTGGCCAGCGCTTCGGCTCTGGTCTTCGGCATTTCGTCCGGCGCAACCGCCGGTGCCGAGCTTCGCGTCGCGACCAGGGCTCTGACAGCGAATCGGAACCTGTGGGGCAAGATGCTCTGCGTCGAAGACTTCCCCGGCAGTTCGGGAGTCAAAGACGTCTACTCGCTCGGCGAAAGTCTGCACCTCGGCAGCATCATGCCTCTCGGGCCCGACGCTCCCGAACGCGCTGCCTACAAGGACGTTCACGTTCTCGGTTCGCCCGATCACTGGGTCCCCTCGATGCAAAACATCGAGCACGGGGCCACGGATCGGCGCAACTGGATCGTGATGAAGCGGAAACGCGGATCGACGCAAGTGGGCTTGCTCGGCCCCAGCGACATTGTCGTCTACTTCTCGGGATTCAAAACCCCGGACAAAGAAGAAGCGACTCTGAAGCAGCTACTGAGCGTCAAAAAAGTCGAAGGTCGCGATGTGGTCATCCACTTCCGCCCGCATCCCGGAGAGAGCAATCAGCGGGCGCTCGTCGAAGCGATCAGGAAGCGGGACGCTCTCCTTGATGGTCAATGGGAGCTTGCCGTTCCTGCGATCGTCAATGGCAACAAGCTGGCCGACTCTTGGCTGCTTGGCGTCACCGACCTGACCGTTGCCCATCCGGGTGCCACGTCAAACTTTTGGATGGCTGCACTGCGTCGGCCCATGATCTGCAACATGGGCTACGTCTCCGAAGCCGATCAAGCAGCGTCTTCGTATGACTACAACCTGACTCGCAGGAACGTTCTTGCGGTCGAGAGCGACGAAGAGCTGCCCGAGGTCGTGTCACGACTGCTTACCAAGAAGGACGCGCTCTACACCAACCTCGTGGCTCAACAGCAACGTAACGCGCAAGCCTTCGATCTCACTCAACCGCCGACGTACGGCAAGAACGTCCTGGCGATCATCGAAAAACTCCTCTCGTAGTGACCTCGGTTACTACAATATGAGCAGCAATGTGACCTTCCCTCCGGGGAGGGTCATTTTGTAAGTGAGTTTTTGTACCAATTGACGTACTTCTCCGCGATCTTCGACCAGTCATGCTCTTTCGCATACTCCCGCCCGCGATCTCCCAGCTTTTTCGAAAGATTCTGATCATCCAGCAGCTTGATCACACGCTCCGCGATCCCATCTACATCACCATCCGGTGCAATCAATCCCGTCTCACCATCCAGCACCGCATCCCGTATCCCACCCGCGTCTGTAGCAACAAGGGGTTTTCCGCATGCGCTGGCCTCAAGATAGACAATGCCGAAACCTTCAAACTTGAGACCTGTGACGCGTGGCGTATGGACGTACACGTCGCATGCCTGGAAGCAGGCGACAAGATCATCGCCGCTTTTTCGTCCCGCGAAGTCAACGGCGCTGCGAATATTCAGATCATTCGCAAGTTTTTCCAGCTCGCCACGCAGATCACCATCACCAACGATCATATAGACGGTGTCCGGATGCTTTTTGAGGATCGTCGGGAGCGCTTTCAAAACTAAATCATGTCCTTTACGACCCCAGAGACCTCCGACCGTGAGAAGAATCTTCTTGCCCGCGTGTTTTTTCCTAATCGCATCACTATCAACGGACTTTTGGAACCGTTCGAAGTGCACGCCGTTGTGAATCACCGTGATCGGATAGTTGTTTCCGGAGAGTTCATGGATTTTTTGCTTCGTGAACTCACTTGGAACAGCAATGCCTTTCGCGTGACCGTAGCAATACTTGAGAAGCCACCGCTCCGGCCACCATGCGAGCGGTCGAACACCGTGTGTTCCCTGCGCACCGGTCACAAAGGGGACTCCGTGCTTGCGAGATGACATCGCGGCAGTGATGCAGTACGGAAAAGCGAACAGATCATGCACGAGATCGAAGCCTTTGACGTCCTGCGCGCGGAAGTAGCCGGGCCCGGAGCGCTGAAAAATCCGGTAGACGTACTCCGGGAGGGTGCAGGACGTGGGGAAGGAGAGAGCGGCGGCGTCAGCAGCGGCTTTTTGGGATCGCGGAAGGAACAACGAGCAGTCGATGCCCGCTTTGGAGAGTGCGCGCGAAAGCTCGACCGTGATATTCCCGTAGCCGTCCTTGGGTTCGGCCGTATTCGAGAAGAGTGCGACCTTCATGCCAAAATTATAAGAAGAGAGGTTCGGTGATTTTCCTGATGTATCGGCCCAGTTCGCGTACCTGATCATCCTGTCCGTCGATCTCGGCCTGAATGAACGGTTTCTCGTAGTAGTGAACGCAGATGTCTTGGATGGCTTTGAGGAACATGCGGATCTCACGCGACTGCGGTGCTTCGTGCCTTGTGAAGATCGCCTCGACGGCCTTTTTGCAGTCATCGGTCGTGCGGATCTGATGGACACCCGGTGCGTACTGGTAGAAGCGGTGCCCGAACATGAAGACGGGCTTCCCCATGAAGAGAGCCTCGAATCCGGCGGTTCCCGTCACCGTGGCGACCGCTTTTGAGTTGCGGATCAGCTGGAAGGTATCAAGCGGACGCGGAACAAAGCGGACATTCGGGTACTGCAGGAGGAATTTATAGAATTTAATACTACGGAACAGCTCGCCCTGACCGGGATGTTCCTTCACATAGAGCATGACGCCCGGAGGCAGGAGAGCCGCCAGCATTTGGATCATCAGTTCCTGGTGAATGAAGGCACCGCCACGCGGTGCGGTGCTCTCTTCGGGCTGGCAGTGCAGCGGGACGTAGACGAATGGCTTTTCAAGATCGAGGTTTTCATCGACGTTGGCGTCATAATAGAGAGCGGTGCGGTGCTGATTCAGTTTGCGCGTCCACTTCTCCGGTGAAATTACCGCCCAGAAGAACCTGCCGGGACTTCTCTTGAGCAGATCGATGGAGCGTCCCCACCACTTGGCGAAAAAGCTGCCCTGCTGCAGGTGTTTTGGTCTCGTCACAACGATCTTCGGGCGGTCACCACGGGTGGAGGCGGCTTTGAAGTACGCATCGAACGACGGCCAGAGCGGAATCTCTTTGTTTGGGTCCTTATATTCTTCCCGAACCTTCTGCATCGCGGGGATTAGCTCCACCGTCGACTTCTCGTAATCTTCCTGTACGAAGATACCGTCGACGCTGTAGCAGTGCTCCAGACTCAGCGTCTTGATGCCTTTCAGTTTGCAGAGCTCGTAGATGACGTAGTCGTAGCACTGGTGCGGCGCGTGGAAGAGCAGAAAGAGGTCGATCTTCTCTTTGTCGAGAAGGTGATTCCAGTACCGCAGATGTTCCAGGTACTGACGCTTACGTTCCAGATACGGAATATCGGCAACGCGCGCATAGCGCTCGATCATCAGCATGAATTGGTTCTCGCAGTTCCGCATCCGGTCGATTAATTCTTCGTCGGGAACGGGGATCTTCGTCCAGTCGACGTCCGGGTACTTGCAGTCGCGCAGCTGGCGCGCGGGTATCCACACGTGCTTCTTTGCCGGAAACGTCGGGAGCGTGCCGCTGTCGTTGATGGAGATGCATGTGCCGATATCGCGGTCGCGAAATGCCTCATCCATCGTCAAACCGCCGCGATACTTGTTGAATGCTTTCAGGATGACGTTAACCATGGCGGAGAATGAGGAATCAGGTCAGCTCACGACGTGCTTGAGCGCCCACGTGCCGTCAGGATTCTTCTTCCACAGGTGCGGCGGGCGGAATTTATCGGCGAGTGTCAAAAAGGATTCGCGGGTGACGATCGGTTCTTTGAATTCTTTGCTGACGGCACCGAATTCGCTCTCCGGAATGCTGATGTAGCGGAAGTTATCCTCCTCGAAGCGGGTCGGATATTCACCGTCGAACCTCCGTACCAGCGCAACGGCCTCCTCGCGTGTGATATCTCCCGACCGGACCTCCTGCGCGGCGTCGTGACTGGTGCGCCCGATGCCGAACTTGATGAATCCGCTGTAGAAGAAGAGGTCATCGATCTTGTCATCGATGCTGTTGTACTTGCTGTAGGTGCCGGGCGTGCGTTCCGGCGAGGCTTCGAAGCCGCCGTGTTTGACCGCGTAGTAGTAGCAGCCCTGCGGGTGCCATTTGTGGTAGTACCCGAGGTAGTGGACCTGAATCTTCTTGTCCGTGAGCAGCGCGGGGTCGGACGGCATGTAGGTCAGCAGGTCATTTTTGTGCAGCTTGTAGCGTTCCATCAATTCTTTCACCGAAATACCGCTGATGAAGACCGACGACGGATCGTCCGTGGTGAAGTACGACCAGTCGCGCTGGGCTTTGCTCGCGTCGACGATGGGATTGCCGTACTCCGCTTCGTTCTCTCCGTAGAAAATCAGAGGAATATCGAACCGGGCGGCGATTTTCGGAGCCAAAAACTTTTGCCCGAGCATGAATGCCTGGAACGGATGGAACAGCGTATCGGTCGCGAGCCGCGTGAGCAGCCGGTGCACTCTGCCGTTGGGTGTATGCAGGTAATTATCGAACCCCGCGTGAATCCACGACTGGAAGTTGCGCCAGCCCCATGATGTGTAGGTGTGCGGCGCCCAGGTGACCGTCAAGGGATGCATGCCGTACTGATATTTGAGAACGTGCGATGCATAAAAACTGTCTTTCCCCCCGGAACCCGGAACCAGACAGTCGTACTGTCCGTCGTCGCGCCGGAACCGGTCACAGAGTTCGCGCAGTTCCTTCTCGCGCGCGGCCCAATCGATACCGGTCTTCTTCTTTTCGGCAAACAAGCACGCATCGCAGACGCCTTCCTCGTTAAAGTGAATGGTCGTCTTCTTCGTGTTGATGGTGTGCTTGTACTCCTGCGCGGAGGTCGGCCGCTGGTTGCTCATCACGCAGCGTTTGCAGAACTTCACTTCCTCCGGAAGGCCGTACATGGTTCCCTGTTTTTCCACCCGGGTATGGTAGTGATGGAGATGGGCTGGAACAAGCTAAAAGGCGAGGGGAAGCTGAAATAAGGGGCTCCAATCGGTTTTGCCGATGTCATGCTGAGGTGGCGCGGTGGAGGAAGCCATCCTCACGTCATTCTTCGTGGTCCTCGCTGCGGCTCGGACACCTCAGAATGACATTGCCGCGCCCACGAAGCATGACAACGGCGCGGCATCATCGGAGAAGCCCTTTGCGTTTCATCTCTGCCCTGCTTCTCACACCTGCTCGCTTTGCAAACCACTTGAGCGACTTCTCATCCCCGCGGATCAGCGCCTCCTTTTTGTCTCTACTCCATCCCTTCAATTGTTTTTCCCAACGGATTGCATGCCACACATAAGAGAATTTTATTGAATACACCAATTTCACAGGTCTTCTGTCATGAGTAAATGCTGTCTCATTCATTCCGCGATTGTGTTCATCCATTCGACGGACAAGATCATTCGTCATGCCGACGTAATAGCGATCATCGCAACAGCGCAGAATGTAGACGAAGTATTCATATCTTTTCATGATCTTTAGAGGAATTGTTCTCTTCCTCCCGCTCTTCCTCCTCCAGTATTTTCATGAACTCCGGGTCGTAGCGATATCTGCGTTTGAAATAATCCCTCTCTCGTTCTTCTTCATATAAGCGCTCAGTTTCTTCTTTGAGTTGATAC
>JAHFJP010000021.1:10360-23460 GCA_023245765.1 Candidatus Peribacteria bacterium | reverse complement strand
CCACGGTGACTGGTGGGGGGCGGAACATTCGGCGCCACCATCACCCGCCGCTGCCGGGCAAGGAAACACAACCGGGCAGCAGGAATCGCGGAGGGCGATGCCCAGACGTCCGGCTGCTCCGCCTGCAACACCGGGAGAAAACCCACCAGGACGGAATCCATCACAGGAAGGGGCTGACCGTCCGACCGTCACAGGAGAATCACAGGTCATGATGCAGGGGGGAACCCCGCAAGCTGTCGGTTCGACGACACCCCCGCCTTCGACCCAAGTAGGAGCACCGCAACCAGTCGGCACCACAACTCCGTCATTCGTGGGCCTGCCGTTCCCCGGTCCGGAGATGCATAATGGTGGACCGACGTGCAGCCCGGAACTGGCAGCAGCACGTCAGGAGTTAGTGCAGGCACTGGAAGCAATAGATCATGCGATGGAAGCCACATGCGGCGATACTCATGAAACGGGCATTACGACTCAGAGATGTAGAGATGCCATCAATGCCTCTTTACCCTGCGGTTCAGGATCGCCGGGAGCTCTTTGCAACGGTCAGGAGTCGTGCAAGGCGGATACTCGGGGTACATATTGTTACTGTGAATAATAATTCATCACGTTTAATACATGTCATTTGAGGCTGTTTAGAGGTATAATACAATGAATATGAAATTCATCAGTCACGGAGCGGCTCAGGAAGTCACGGGGACGTGTCATGAATTGCAGGTGAACGGGAAGAGAGTTCTGCTCGATTGCGGGCTCTTCCAGGGACGCCGACAGGAGGCAGCGCAGAAGAATGCAGTGTTCAACTTTAAAGTCACCGACATTGATGCTGTCGTGCTGAGTCATGCGCATATGGATCACGTCGGGCGCATTCCACTGCTCTACAAAAAGGGCTATCGCGGTCCGGTCCACTGCACATACGCGTCGCAGGATCTCGCTGCGGTGATGCTCCGCGATGGCGGCTACATCCAGGAACAAGATGAGGAATTTTTCTGCAAGCACCTCAAAGGCACGATGATCGCCTGTGACGGGCCTCTCTACACGCAGGAGGATGCGGTTGCCTGTATGAAGCTCTTCAAAGGACATAACTACGGCGACTGGATCGATGTTGTGCCGGGACTGAGGATTCAGTTCTTTGACGCGGGACACATCATTGGTTCCGCGCAAATGTTGATGGAAGTCACCGAAAATGGCCCGGCTTCGTCCGGCTCGGCCGGACTACGCCGAGGCAATGTGCGACACATTGGCTTCAGTGCGGATCTCGGACGCTCTCAGTTGCCCATCATCCGCGATCCCGTACCCATGCCTCCGGTCGATACGCTCATTTGCGAGAGTACGTACGGAAACCGCCGGCACGAAGAGATCGAGATGGCGAAAGAACACCTTCGTGCAGCCATCGTAAAAACAGCTGAGCGTGGCGGAAAAGTCATCATTCCGGCGTTCTCTCTCGAACGCACGCAGGAGATCGTCTACGACCTCCACGTGCTCTGGGACCAACGGAAAATTCCGCCGGTTCCAATCATCATCGATTCACCATTGGCGAGTTCGGTCACTGATGTCTTTATGCGGCATCCTGAATGCTATGACCAGGAAATGTTCGCGAACTTCCTGAGCAAACAGCATAACCCCTTCCAGTTTTCCCTCGTCCGCTACACCGATACCGTCGAGCAGAGCAAGGAGCTCAACGGCACACCCGGCCCCATGATCATCATGGCGGCATCGGGCATGTGCGAGGCGGGGCGCATCCGCCATCACCTCAAGAATGAAATCGGCAACCCCAAGAACACGATCGTCGCGGTGGGCTACATGGCCGAAAACACCCTCGGCCGGCGTGTGATTGATCCAACAGTGGGGTCCATAAAAATCTTCGATCAGAACTATCCGAAGAAGGCGGAAATCATTTACATCGATGCGTACTCAGGGCATGCAGATATGGATGATCTGGATCAGTATGTGGCCGCGGTGCAAGGGCTCAAAAAGGTTTTCCTCGTGCACGGGGAGCTTGAGCAGATGCAGCCGTTTGCGCAAAGACTGAATCAAACGCTTGGAGTGGAGGTGACAATGCCGAAGCGCGAGGAAGAATGGAGTCTGTAGCGGTATCCACTTCCATGGACGCACCCGGGAGCCTGACGGGGCGGATCACTTTTGCCGGAATGCCCGCTGCGACCACCATCGGCGGAATGTCACTCGTCACGACACTCCGGGCACCGATCACACTGCCTCTGCCAATCCGTACCCCTGGCAACACCAGCACATCCAACGAGAGCCATACGTCATCTTCGATGACGATGGGCCGCGCCTCCGGAGCCGTGGAAGGAATGCGGGGTAGGGTATCGATAGGATGATATTGGCTATCGAGGATCCGCGTCCCTCCACCGATCATCACACGCTTGCCGATTGTCACGCTCTTATGAGCCGAGATCACGACGCCGGAGAGGTGGCTGTCATCTCCGATTTCAATCAAACCGTCGGGAGTTGTCGAGAACATGCAGCGCGAGAACGTTTGGCCTGGTTCGTAGATGGCCGATACCGAAGAAATCGCCACACGCTCACCGATGACGAGTCTCCCCCGGTGCATCCACAGGAGCGGCCGTCCGTTGATACGCGCACTCGCGGGGACAGTGCAGCCCCACAAGCGCATCCACAGCTTGCCCCAGAACCGCATGAACGGCGTGACAACTGCAAACAGAACTGGGCGGAGAGACCGGAGAGTGAGCATCAACGGCATTGTGACGAATTGCCTTTTTACAAGCCAATGTCTCCCGCAATTTCCTTCATGGCATCCAATGTGATCTGGATCATTTCATCAAGAGGGATGCTCAGGAGCTCATCACATTTCTGAATTTGTTCCCGGCTGACCTGGGCGGCGAAGCCTTTGTCTTTCATCTTCTTCTTCACGCTGCTGACTTCGACATCAGCGATCTTTTTGGAGGGCCTGACAAGGGTGACGGCGATGATGAAGCCCGTGAGTTCATCAACGCAGTAGAGACATTTGCGAAGCATCGTGGTCAGGCCATGCTCGGCACCGTACTTGTCCGCGTAATGGGACCGAATGTCTTCCAGAAGTTCTTTTGGGGAGCCAATCTCCGCGAGCATCTGTTCCAGCGTTTTACCACAGTGTTCTTCGGCATCCTTCTCCAGGTGATCCCAGTCGAGGTCATGGAGCATGCCCGCAACACGCCACGTCGCCGGATCACCGCCGAACTTCTTTGCAAGCATCTCCATGGCAGCGCCAGTCGCGAGCAGGTGGGTGCGGGTCTTGTCTGTATGCTTGGCGATGAGACTATGCGCCCCCTGGAGAAGATGACCGTATTCCAAATGCTGTAATGGTAAAGAGGGTAAAGAGGGTTGAGAGGGTAAAGAGGAGAGTTTTTTGTTATCTGTATGGGCTTTTTCAGAAATTTTCTCAGTTCTTCCGAGAGGTTTCATCAACGGAAATAGCACCACGTCGCGAAGGTTGGTCTGTTGCGTCAGTAATGCCACAATTCGGTCAACTCCCATGCCCCATCCTGATGTCGGGGGACAGCCGTATTCCAGTGCCGTCACAAATTCATCATCCTTTCTATGGGCATCACTATCGCCTCCAGCATGGGATGTAGCCTGCTGCTCAAAGCGCTCGGCCTGATCGACCGGGTCAACGAGCTCCGAATAGGCGTTTACAATTTCCCATCCTCCAACAACTAACTGAAAGCGGTCGGTAATCTTGGGATCAACGTCATTGCGCCGGGCGAGAGGGGAGAGCTCGATCGGGTGCTCGGTGATGAAGGTCGGTGTAATAAGCTCCGGCCGGCAGACCTTCTTATAGAGCTGGTCTATTAGGTTCCCGAGGCCCAGTTTTTCGACAGGAACATCCAGTCGGATCTTTTTTGACTTCATGGCTTCCAGCAGGGCTCTCTGGGAATCCATTGTTGCAATATCGATGCCGCAGCGGTCGAGAATTGCCTTGCGGATGCTGATGCGGGGCCAGGGCGCTTTAAAGTCCACTTCTATGAGCTTTCCATCCCGATCGGGGATCTTCACTTTGGTCGTCCCCAGCATCTCTTTCAGCACGGTACTCAGCATCTGCTCGGTGAATTCCATATTTTTCACGTAATCCCAGTATGCGGCGTAGTGCTCGATCATCGTAAAGTCTTGCAGGTGGCTTGGATCCAGGCCTTCGTTGCGGAAGATCCGGCCCACCTCAAAGACTCGATCAAAACCGCCGACAATGCATTCCTTCAGAAACGTTTCGGTTGCAATCCGCAAATACACATCCATGTCGTAGGCGGCATGGTGGGTCTTAAACGGTGTCGCGAGTGCGCCAGACGCTGCGTTCACCAGTACCGGTGTTTCCACTTCAATGAAGTCATGCTTTTCATAGAAGTCGCGGAGCTTTTTGACAAAGGCGCTACGGAACACGAAGCGGTCAAAGCTCTTGCGATTGCTGATCATATCCAGGTAGCGCTGCCGCCAAGCGGTCTCTTGATCCGCGATCCCATGCCACTTCTCCGGTGGCTGTCGCAGCGACTTACTCAGCATCTGCCATGTCTTTACCCGCACGGTCGGCTCGCCTTTCTGCGTCGTGAATCGTTCACCGTGGATTCCAACAAAGTCTCCAAGGTCGAGCAAATGCAGCATTTCCTTGTACTGCTCTTTTCCCAAGTCTTCTTCCTTCATCGCGAGTTGTAATCGACCAGTGTGATCTTGCAGTGTCAGAAACGTCATCTTGCCCATGTCGCGCAGCAACATGATCCGCCCCGCAATCTTCACCGATTTGCCGTCCGGGAGGGCTTTTGCTGCGGCCAGCATGTGGCTTCGCTCAAAGGATGCTGCATAGGGTTGGCCGCCATTTTGCCGTATCGCCTGCGCTTTCTGAAAGCGGAATTGGTCCATCGGCTGGGAGAATAGCGCAGGAAGCACCTCATCCCTAGCCCCTCTCCGCGCTACGCGGAGAGGGGGGTGTATATGTTTTGTTATTGTGTAAAAGGCGATTTTTTGGTACAATAGTGATGAACATTCATATCAATACCCCTCTCCGTTATGCGCACCGTTTTGTATCTTCGTTCTGGTGAAATGAATCTTTTCAACACTTTGCCAAAGAGCATTCAGGCAGAGTGGAAAGACAAGATTGTTGAGGAATCGATTGATGCGTATGAGTCGGAAGATCAGCTTGTCGCAAAGATGAACGGCGCTCCTTTTGTAAACGATGAGCGCTACAAGGCATGGGCCGCGAAGCACTCCACCGGAGTGCAGACGAGCGACTCTCTTCTCTCGGATTTTCCCGAGGATCTTCTGCCGTCCTTTTTTGAATGTATCGGCGCCTGTGGACTCTGCGCGATGATCGAAATGGCGCTCGGTAACGGAAAATTGGACGATGAAGCGATGAACGGCCTTGCCGCTCTTTCGGTTTTGCGTCACCAAATTCTTACCAAGAACGCGGTCGCCGCGTAGTTTATTTCCCTCTTTTTCTATGGCAATACCTCCTCGCACCCCTCGTAACGAAGTACAGCAGCCCGCCCCTGCTGATAATCCCCGTAATGCACCTTCCGAAGGAGCATTGAAAAAGTGGGGAAGACGTCTTCTCTACGCTACTGGTATCGCTGCCGTTCTTGCTATCGCAGGAGGTGCGGCATACGCGGGTATGGATCCAGCAACACAAAAGACCGTCACCGATGGTATTCAGAAAGGATGGAAGAATAGCGTCGAGGGTATTACGAAAGCTGGAGGGTATGTCTCAGAGCAAAGTCAGCGTTTGATAAATGCTGTTCGAGGTCGTCGTAATGTTGTTCCCGACAAGCCTCTGAATAATCCGGGGAACGACCCTTTCCGTCAATTTCAGCCCAATCCGAATAATCCTTTTGAGCCGGTGGGACAAGAAACAATGCCAGTTCCAGATTGGACAGTGAACCGGACAGGTCTGCCATTGCCGCCGCCAAATTCTACAGGCCTGCCTCTTCCGCAATAGAAAGTATTTTTCTTGCTCATGGTTTTTCTCTCCCTCACCGCCACCGAGCGCGCGATTTACGATAAGCTCCCGGCTGAGCTCAAAAAGGCGTGGGGAGGTAAAGTTGTTATAGAGACTGGAACGGCGTGGGAGACGAAAGAGGAGCTGCAGACGCGTGCGCGCGTGGTGCTCGAGAATATGGAACCGACGCTGGGTGAAGAATTAAGGAGCCTTCTTCTGAAGTTGAGTGAGGGTGCAGATGCTCCAACGGAAAAACTCCTCGGGACCTCCAAGCAGCTTCTTCCGGATTTGCTCTTCATCATTGGCGCATCCGGTATGTCGCTCCTGATCGCGCAGGAACTTGCAGAGGCAACAACTGCCGAAGACATCGCCTCGGCAGCCATGCTTTCGGGACTCAGACACACATTACTGAATAAATCTTCCACTGCCGTTCATGGGTAATCCAGAAGTTTCCCGTCGGCTGACAGAACAGGTCCAGGAAACCCTCCGGGCAGCCAATAACACCAGTGCCACAATTCTCAGCGATCTTTTGGAGCAGGTGGGAGGAATCCAGGAACTGAATGGAAACCAGAGGAATTCCCTTGTGGTTACCTTGCGGCAGATTCATCAGGATCAAAGAACGGATGTGACAGATGAAGTTCGCAATAATGCGAGAGATCTTGCTGTTCTGGTCGATCGAGAGAAGTTTATTCAGGAATTTGCAGACACGCCGGTTCCGGAAAGCAAGTTCAAGAAGTGGACAAAGCGCGCCATCGGTTTAACTGCCGCAGTCGTTGCAGGTGGCGCGGCTGCCACATGGATGGGTCCGGAAGGGCTGGCAGCTGTCGCCGAGGGGATAGGCAGTGCTGCCAAGTGGGTGTGGGGTTTCGCACCGAGTGGGACCAGTGTTCTTGATGTCGTGACTCATCCCGCTACAGCGTACGGTGTTGCTGGGGCGACTCTTGTGGGTGCATATGGCATCTCCAAGCTTCAAGAAAAGAAAAAAGAAGTGCCGGCAGCGGCAGCGAGCCCGACACTTGCACCTGCACCAGCACCGACGCCTGCATCCGCACAAGAAGTGCCACTGCCAGAGCCGATCTATAAACCGAAACATCTTCAGAGAGCTCAAGACAATGCGAAAAATGAAGGCTTCACTCTTATTCAAGAGCCAAATATCTTCATCAATAATGGGACCCGTGTGCGTGTGATCGGCATCAAATCGGATCCAGAGCACACTTGTTATTACGTTGCGAGCGATGCCAGAGGAAAAATTACACAATGGGTACGATGCCCACTTCGGCTGATTCAGCCTGTCGATACTCAGGCAAAAGCCATCGTTACGGCTGCAGGAAGGAATTCGTCAGGTTCGCAGAGCCGTAGGGACGTACAGCCGGAATTCTCTATCTGAAGACGCTATTTTTGATTTGACGGCCTGTTTTGGCGTGCCTACACTCTCACGGCTCTTCATAGAGGAGCGGTCTTGCGTTCAAGTGCGGTGTCTCAGCGACTATCCGTACCAGAGGAACCTCCAAGACAAGCAATGACTTTTGTCTCGTTCACCCAGCCCCTCACCCCCAGCCCCTCATCCGGCGCTGCGGCGCCACCTTCTCCCACTGCGGTAGGAGAAGGACCCATCCCTATAATAATTATGTCCGGTTTGATCGCCAAGAAAGTCGGCATGTCTCGAGTCTTCCTGCCCACAGGAGAGGCTGTGCCGGTCACGTATTTGCAGGCGGAGCCAAACGTCGTGGTTCGGGTGAAGACGAAGGAGAAGGATGGATACGATGCTGTGGTGCTCGGTGTGGGCGCCAAGCCGTGGAAGAGTCGCAAGGGAAAGGAGAATGTCCGCTACGCCAATCAAAAGGAGTGGAAAATGGAATCATTGGAAGGAATGGAAGCCGGCAAGAACGTGACTGTCGAGATTTTTGCCCCCGAGAGTCTCGTCTGTATTCAGGGAGTCTCCAAAGGCAAAGGCTTCCAGGGCGTTATCCGCAGGTGGCACTTCGGCGGAGGCCCGGGCAGCCATGGGAGTCACTTTAAGCGCGAGCCGGGATCCGTCGGTATGCGCACGCAACCCGGGCGCATTCTCCCCGGTCATCACATGGCCGGACACATGGGACACGATCAGGTCACGCTGCACCGCCGCCCGGTGATGGCTGTCGATGCCGAAAAGGGGATTTTGGCAGTGAAAGGTCCGGTCCCGGGACCGAATGGGGCGCGGGTTTATATTACGAAAGAGCCAGAATCGAAAGAATCTTCTTCCCCCAAGAAATAATCTCCCTACCAGATCACGGGTTACAAACCCGTGAAACTCTCTCATGAAGATCGATCTCTACTCAGCCACCGGCACCAAGAAAGGGAGTCTCGAACTCCCGGAGGCGCTGTTTGGCGCCCGGGTGAACATGGATCTGATGCACCAAATGGTTCTGCTCCAGCAGGGCAACCGCCGTCGCGCCGTCGCGCATGTGAAGACCCGCGGCGAGGTCCGTGGATCCACCAAGAAAGTCTCACCGCAGAAAGGAACCGGCCGGGCGCGCCGCGGTCCGATTCGATCTCCGCTGCTCAAGGGCGGTGGAAAAGCGTTTGGTCCCAGGAGCGACGCGAACTTTACCAGGAACATGCCCAAGGCCATGCGCCATGCGGCACTGCGCAGTTGTCTTACGGCCCAGGCGAAGAAGGGCGCGATTCTGGGACTGGAGAATTACCCGGAGACGATCAAAACCAAAGCATTCCACGGCCTGCTCCAGAAACTCCCCGTCCAGGTGGGACGCCGCATTCTCTTTGTCCTTCCCGAGAAGCACAATGCGCTTTGGATGTCGTCGCGCAATGTTCCCCGCGTCAAAGTGATCACTGCCGCGTATCTGAATCCCGAGGATGTTCTTCTCTCAAAATCGATTATCTTTGTCGGCGATGCGATTGAGCGTGCTGTGAAAGTTTTCTCTTCTCATCACGGCTTAAAAAGCCGTGAAACTCCCGCTAAGTAATCATCACTATGGATCTCTCCAGAGTCATCATCGGCCCCGTGGTCACCGAGAAAGCCGAGCGCCTCAAGGCGCAGGAGGGCAAGCATACCTATACGCTCCAGGTCGCTCCGTGGGCGACAAAGATCGATGTGAAGAATTCCCTCAAGACTTTTTACGACGTCGATGTGACGGCTGTCCGCATCATCAAGACCCAGGCGAAGAGCCGTAACCTCGGTGCCGGAAAAATTATGGAGAAGCGCCATGCATTCAAAAAGGCCATGGTCACCCTCGCACCCAAAAGCAAAGCCCTCGATATCTCTGCGTTCCAGACTATTTCCTCCTAATGCCCTCACCCGGCGCGCTCTAAGCGCGCCACCCTCTCCCGCTGCGGCAGGAGAGGGAGCCACTCCCCTCATTATTTCTCACCTATGGTCCTCAAGAAGCCTAAACCAATCCCTCGTACGCTCGCCTCCGGCGAGCTACTCGGGACAAGCTCAGATCACTTCCATTCCACTAATCTCCAATGCCTCTAAAGAAGCCTAAACCAACGACACCGGGACGACGTCAGATGACGATCGCCGACTTCTCTGGCCTTACCAAAAAGGAGCCGGAGAAGACGCTCGTGTGGGGCAAACAGCGCAGCAGCGGCCGCGATAACAAAGGAAGAGTCAGCTCGCGCTTTCGCGGCGGTGGTCACAAGAGACTCTTCCGCATGATTGATTTCCGCCAGACCGGCAAGTTCGGCATCACCGCGACGGTCAACGCGCTCGAGTACGACCCCAACCGGTCGGCGCGCATCGCGTTGCTCCACTACACCGACGGCGACAAGCGCTACGTGTTGGCGCCCGAAGGACTCAAGGTCGGCGATCAGATCGTCTCGGGACCGCGCACCAAAGTACGGCTCGGCAACCGCATGCAGCTCCAGCACGTTCCGATCGGCTACCGCATCTTCAATATCGAAATGCAGATCGGCCGCGGCGGACAGATCGTCCGGTCGGCGGGCACCGCTGCCACGCTCATCGGCATCGACGGCGATCATGCGATTCTGCAGCTGCCCAGCGGCGAGATCCGCAAGGTTCGCAAAGAATGCTTCGCGACGATCGGCACTGTGAGTAACGGAGAACACAACCTGATCAATTACGGAAAGGCAGGACGCATGCGGTGGCTCGGACGCAAGCCCCACGTGCTCGGCAAGTCCATGAACGCCGTCGATCACCCGCATGGAGGAGGCGAAGGACACGCATCCATCGGTCTCGTGGCGCCCAAGACCCCGTGGGGAAAGAAAGCCATGGGCGTGAAGACGCGCTCGAAGCGCAAGAACTCCGATCTCATCGTGCGCCGTCGTGTTCATAAGAAGAAGAGGAAATAATCCCCCAGCCCTCACCCCCGACCCCTCTCCCAGAGGGAGAGGGGAGTACCCCCACCCTTTACCATCACCCCTCCATGTCAAGATCCCTCAAAAAAGGCCCCTACGTTGATCCGGTTCTCCTGAAGAAGGTCATGAAAATGATCGAAGCACAGGAGAAGAAGATCATCAAAACGTGGGCGCGCGACTGCGATATTCCGCCGGAGTTCGTCGGGTTCACGTTCGCGGTTCATAACGGCAAAGACTTCGTGCCGGTGTACATCACCGAGCAAATGGTCGGTCACAAGCTCGGCGAGTTCGCATGGACGACGAAGTTCAAGGGCCACGGCGGCAAGGCAGCGACCACGGTTGCGCCTGTTGCTGGGGCTGCTCCTGCACCTGCTGCCCCCCCTTCTAAATAATTTTCTTCCCATCACGGGTTAGAAACCCGTGGAACATCTAGCCAAGAATCCCCTCCCAATCATGAAAGCCTATCTCCAATCCGCGCGCATCGCTCCCAAGAAAGCCAACCTCATCGCCAAGATGGTGCGTGGCATGCCCGTGCCTGACGCGATGGAGGCGCTCCGCAAAACGCACAAGAAGGGTGCGCGCATGGTTGAGCTCTTGTTGCGCTCTGCGATCGCCAATGCGTCACATAATGACAAGCAGGATCCGCAGACAATGGTGATCGCCTCGATCGTGGTCAACCAGGGAACGGCGTACCGCCGCGGCATGCCCATGGCGCGTGGGCGGCAGAGGCCCTTCCGGAAGTTCCTGTCGCACGTCAGTTTGGAGTTGGGGTTTCCGGGGGACGAGAAGAAGGCGCCGAAGGGACCGAAGGGACCGACGAAAACTTTGAAAGATGCTTCACAGAAGCCGAAATCTCCTGTAAAAACTGCTGCGAAATCTACTTCCCCATCACGGGTTACAAACCCGTGACCCCCCCCTCACCCGGCGCGCTCTAAGCGCGCCACCCTCTCCCAAAGGGAGAGGGAACCATCCCCCTTTTCATCCCTCACTATGGGTCAGAAAGTAAACCCCAACGGCTTCCGGATCGGTATCACGCATACGTGGCCGAGCACGTGGTTTGCCCGCGGCAGAAAGTTCAGTGAACTCCTGCTGCAGGATGTGCGGATCCGTAAGTACATCCGCGGCAAGGTGAAGGAGTCGGGGATCAGTTTGATTGAGATCGATCGCGGCAAGAAAGTGACTGTCACGATTCACACGAGCAAGCCGGGAGTGCTGATCGGCAAAGGAGGAGCGGCCATCGAAGACATGAAGAAAGATCTTGAGCGACAGTTTGGCGGCGCCTTTCTCGTCGAGATCCAGGAACTCCGTAACCCGGATGCCGACGCGGAAGTGATCGCCGAAACCATTCAGGGGCAGATTGAGCGTCGCATGCCCTACCGACGCGCTGTGAAAATGGCGATGGAGAAGGGAATGCAGGCCGGCGCTTTGGGTATCAAGATCACCGTCTCCGGACGCCTCAACGGCGCCGAGATTGCCCGTGATGATCTCTTTAAGGACGGTAACGTTCCGCTCCAGACTTTGCGCGCAAATATCCAGCACGCCACACGTCACGCCATCACGAAGTTCGGCACGATCGGTATCCAGGTGTGGGTCTATAAGGGGATGGTGTTCAAAAAGATCCAGCAAGTTCAATCCGCTTCTTTACAATCAACCCCCTCGTAATCCCCTCACCCCAACCCTCTCCCAAAGGGAGAGGTCGCTCACCCCACCGATTTTCATCACTCTCTCATGTTAGAACCCAAGAAACTCGCCCACCGGAAACACCACCGCCGTCGCGGAGCCTTTTACGGCAAGGCGACCAAGGGCGCGCAACTCGCGTTCGGTTCGATCGGCCTCAAGGCACAGGAAGGCGGTGAGCTGACGGCACGCCAGATCGAAGCGGCACGCAGGGCACTCACGCACAAGGCGCAGCGCGGAGGAAAAATCTGGATCCGCGTCTTCCCCCACACACCCGTGACCAAGAAAGCCGCCGAAGTGCCGATGGGTGCCGGAAAGGGATCTGTCGAGTACTATGCGCTTGCCGTGAAGCCGGGGCGGATGATCTTTGAGATGGACGGACTTCCGGAAGACATCGCGCGCGAGGCTCTCCGTCTCGCTGCACATAAGTTGCCATTCAAGACGAAAATTATTGTCCGTCTCCGCGCTTAGTTTTCTGCCCTCACCCGGCGGGCTCTAAGCCCGCCACCCTCTCCCACTGCGGTAGGAGAGAGGGACCGCTCCTCCCATTATTATCCACCACTGATGTCATCGATCATCACCATCACCGAGCTACGGACCATGCAGGTTGGAGATCTCCGCAAAGAGATCCGGTCGCAACAGACCAGCGTCCAGAAGATGCGTGTGCAGATCACGATGAATACAGAGAAAGATACGGCGAAGTATCGTCGCGAGAAGAGGCAGCTTGCGAGGATGATGACGGTGCTCACGGAGAAGGCGAGAGAGGGTAAAGAGGGTGGAAAGGGGAAAGAGGAAACGTTGAAACAGAAGCCAAAAGCTGTTAAAGTTTCGGCTCGCAAAACTTCCAAAAAGTCCGCATAACCCACCACGGGTTAAAAACCCGTGGAACCTCTCTCCTAACTTTCCATCTCATGAGAACCAAAGTTGGAACAATCACCGCCACGAAAATGACCGACACCGTCACGGTGACCGTTCATCGCTCCGTCTTCCATCCGCTCTACCGCAAGCGGTACCGCGTCAGTAAGAAATTCCTGGCCGATACGAAGGGTGTGAAGGATCTGGGCGTCGGCGACACGGTGCTCATCACGGAATGCCGGCCGCTCAGCAAGCGCAAGTGCTTCAAGATCACCGAAGTCATCAAGAGGGCGCCGCGCGTCAGTGACCTGCAGGAAGA
>JAHFJP010000021.1:1955-10260 GCA_023245765.1 Candidatus Peribacteria bacterium | reverse complement strand
AGGATCTGGGCGTCGGCGACACGGTGCTCATCACGGAATGCCGGCCGCTCAGCAAGCGCAAGTGCTTCAAGATCACCGAAGTCATCAAGAGGGCGCCGCGCGTCAGTGACCTGCAGGAAGAGTCCGCGGTGACGGAAACAATGAAAGAGAGTCTGCGAAAGAAGAAAACCGATGATTCAGATTCCTCCCCCTCCGCATGATCCAGCCCCTCGATACGCTCGCCTGCCGGCGAGCTACTCGGGGCAAGCAGCACCTCCCCCACTTATGATCCAACAACAGTCAATGCTCAACGTGGCAGATAATACAGGTGGCAAGACCGCCATGTGTATCCGTGTGCTCGGATCCAGCAGGCGACGGTATGCGGGAGTCGGCGATGTGATTATCGTTGTCATCAAAGAGGCTGCCCCGCGCGGTACCGTCCGCAAGAAGACCATCGAAACTGCGGTGGTCGTGCGTACGCGTAATATGACCCGCCGCAAGGACGGCAGCGGCATCCGCTTTGATGACAATGCCTGCGTGATCATCCAGAAGGACGGCATGCCCAAGGGCACGCGCGTCTTCGGGCCGGTTGCGCGTGAACTCCGTTCCAAGGGGTATCAAAAGATTATTTCCCAGGCCCCTGACGTTCTTTAATTCCCCTCATCAATCCACGGGTTGAAAACCCGTGGGACCCCTCCCATCATGAAACTCCACACGGGCGATACCGTCCTCGTCATCTCCGGCAAAGACAAAGGTAAGACCGGAACGATCCTCCGTGTTCTCCCCACAGAGAACCGCGTCGTCGTGGGCGGCATCAACATCCGCACGCGTCACATCAAGAAGACGTTCCAGCAGGCCGGTCGTATTCTCAAATACGAGGCGTCGCTGTCGGCCAGTAATGTGATGATCCTCGATCCCAAAACCGGCAAGCCCGCGCGTATTGGCTACAAGGTCGATGAGAAAGGGAAAAAGATCCGCGTCAGCATGATCAGTGGAGAGGAGGTGAAGTCCGTCAAACCCAAGAAGGAGGTGAAGAAAAAAGTGACAGAAGCAACAGAGGTCAAAAAAGATTCCAAAGAGTCCAAGGATTCCAAGGACCAGACCAAAGTGATGCCTGCCAAGAAGTCCCCCTTCTGGAAGAAGATGGGCTTCGGATCCCAGGCACTCGAGGAGCAGGCGGAAGTGCAGGAGGGCGCACATTCAAAGCAGGATCACTCTGTTCCCGCCCAGCAGTCGCAGGTCCACCGTTCTGGTGGACGAGGCTCTTAATTTATTCCCTCACCCCCCGCCCTCTCCCGCTGCGGCAGGAGAGGGAGCCGCTCCACTCACCACTCATCCATGACAAAATATGACTCCCTCCATCAACGGCTCCGCGGACCGATTGCCGAGGCTCTCAAGAAAGAGCTGGGCGTCAAGAATGTCCACGCTCTCCCGCGTCTGCAGAAAGTGATCGTGAACGTCGGGATCAACAAGACGAAGATGGACAGCAAAGAACTCCACGAATACATCGCCGACACGCTCAAGCGGATCACCGGGCAGAAACCGATCTTCCGCCCCGCGCGCATTGCCATCTCGAACTTCAAGACACGGCAGGGGGGCGTTGTGGGTGCGATGGTCACATTGCGCGGCCAGCGCATGGAGGAGTTCCTCGATCGGCTGATCAGCTACGTTCTCCCGCGTATCCGCGACTTCCGCGGACTTCCGGGCAAGCTCGACGGCCGCGGCAACTATGCCATCGGTCTCAAAGATCACACGATTTTTCCCGAAGTGCCTTCGGCCGATGTGGCGAAAATCTTCGGCATGCAGATCCAGATTACGACGACTGCCGGCCGCGATGACTATGGTCGTGCACTTCTCAAGCAGATGCAGATGCCGTTGGCAGCTGAACGAAAGGCCTCTGCTGCTTCCAAGACCGGCGGGAAACCTTCCAAGAATGTTGATTCTGAAGCCAAAACCGGCGATACTACCCCCCCGACAACCTAACCACCCTCACCCGGCGCGCTCTAAGCGCGCCACCCTCTCCCACTGCGGTAGGAGAGGGACGTTCTCCCCTCAATGTTTCCTCACTATGGCCAGATTATCCCTCGTCCTCAGTCAGCAACGCCGCCTCGACGCGTATCTCAAAGATAAGCGCGCCGGGAAAAAGCACGCCTACGCCACGCGCGTGTATAACCGCTGCAAGCTCTGCGGACGGCGCCACGGGTACATGCGTTTCTTCGCCATCTGCCGCATCTGCTTCCGCGAACTCGCGATGACGGGGCAGATTCCCGGCGTCACCAAATCATCATGGTAATTGTTAATGACCCTATCGGCGATTTACTGACCAGAATGCGCAATGCGCAGCACGCCCGCAGGCCCACCTGCCGCGCGCCGTGGTCGAAGATCAAGCAGCAACTCCTTGAGCTCCTGAAGAGTGAAGGGTGGATTGCCGACGTGGTTGTGGTGGGCGATGAGCCCAAGCAGGATCTCGAAGTAACGTTCAACCCCGATAAGCCCCCTCTGCAGCTCAAGCGCGTCAGCAAGCCTGGCCGCCGGGCGTACTCCGCTTCGGTGGATATGAAGCCGGTTCTGCAGGGGTTTGGGGCCGCCATTCTCACCACAAGCAAAGGCCTCCTCACCGATAAAGAAGCGAGGAAGCAGAAGGTTGGTGGCGAGGTCCTTTGTACCATCTCATAGCCCCTCACCCCCCCCGCCCTCTCCCGCTGCGGCAGGAGAGGGAGCCGTCCCTCCTATTTTTTCCTCCACTCCTCGTACCAGACCCCTCTCACAAGTATGTCCCGAATTGGAGCAAAACCAGTGGCAGTTCCGTCCGGCGTCACCGTCGAGGTGAAGTCGGGTGTCGTTCATGTCAAAGGCTCAAAAGGGGAGCTCACCTACACGCTCCTCCCCGAAGTGGCGGTCGCTGTTGACGGAAGTGCCGTAAAGGTCACGCGCAAAGATGACAGTGATGAAGCACGCGCGCGGCACGGTCTCACCCGCATGATCATCCAGAACATGACGATTGGCGTCAGTACCGGGTACGAAAAGAAACTCGAGATCATCGGCGTTGGGTACAAGGCGCAAATCAAGGGCAAGTCGCTCGCGCTCAACCTCGGTCATTCCCACCCCGTCACCTTCAACATTCCCGCCGGGATCGATGTCGCGCAGGATGAGAAGAACAAGAACATCGTCATCTTCCGCGGTATCGATAAGCAGCTTGTCGGTCAGGTCGCATCCGATCTCCGTTCTCTTCGCCCACCCGAACCTTACAAGGGCAAAGGTGTGCGCTACTTCGGTGAAAATGTCCGACGGAAGCCAGGCAAGGCTGCCGTGTCGAAGGCTGCCGCATAATTCTCTTATCGCCAACCACGGGTTGAAAACCCGTGGAACCACCTCTCAATCATCCCCCTCTCATGAGTCGCCCCACGAAGACCCAACTCCGGCAATCCCGCCTCCGCAGAGTGCGCGCCAAGATCCGCGGCACCGCGGCACGCCCGCGTATGTCGGTGCACCGCTCCATCAAGGCTATCCGTGTGCAGTTGATCGATGACAGTGCAGGCAAGACGCTCGCGGCGGCATCCTCCCTCGAAGTCAAAGCGAAACTCACCAAGGAAGGCGCCAAGAAAGTTGGCACACTGATCGCCAAGAAGGCCAAAGACGCTAAAGTGACCGCCGTTGTCTTCGACCGCGGGCCGTACAAGTATCACGGGCGCATCAAGGAACTTGCCGACGCAGCTCGCGAAGGTGGACTTCAATTCTGATCTCTTCCCCCTTTATTCTATGTCCAATCCACAGGTTGAGAATAATGAAGTAGTCGTCGTCGGTGATACCGTCGGTCACCATGAGTGGCCTGCACAGACGGCGGAAGAAGTCGAAGCAGCCTATAAGCATTTGCAGAGAGGAATTGCTCTGTACATGCAGAGTCTCGTCACTACTCCCAAAAAGTAATTATGACCGCTAAAACCTCCCGACCCGACCGCAAAGGTGGAAGCCACCGCAGGCAGCGCGAACCGAGTGAATACTCGGAGGCGACGCTGAGCGTTGACCGCGTCACGCGTGTCGTCAAAGGAGGCCGCCGCATGCGTTTCCGCGCGATCGTCGTGGTGGGCAACAAGAAGGGCAAAGTCGGGCTCGGCACGGGCAAGGCGACGGAGGTGCAGGCTGCGGTCAAAAAGGCATCCGCAGCCGCCAAGCGCGCGATGATCCGTGTGCCGATCGTCAAAGACACGATCCCGCACATGGTCGAACTCAAATTCAAGGCCGCACGCATCCGCATCATGCCGGCGATGCCAGGAACAGGTGTGATCGCCGGCGGCGCACTCCGCGTGATCCTCGATCAGGCGGGAGTGAAGAACGTTCTCAGCAAACGCTTCGGCACACGCAACAAACTCGTCAACGCGCAGACGGCCATGATGGCGCTCGGCCGACTCCGTGGAACGGGATCGCAGACAGTGGAGGCGGTGATTGTAGAACCGATTTCTCCACTGAGCGGAGAGAAGAAGATGTCCGATGAGGTCATGAAAGGCTCCGGTCAGGTCTTCGTTCCCGGTGTGACGGACGAGGTGCGCTCAGGTGGACTCGGACTCACAGAGCTCACGAAAGAAGAAGCCGCGAAGCAGAGGGATATTCATCGGAAGGGGAAGATTGAATGAGACAGCAGGTATTCCAGAACATCGTCACCACTCCTCGGTTCTGCGAAGTTTAATTGACATGCAATGATGTCTGGGTATTCTGGCTTTATGACTAGCAATGAGTGTCCGTGCGTCGCAGATCTTATCGATCTACAAGATCAAAGCGCTGGTGCGGGTAGTGCTCGATTAAGCAGTATCAGAGCACATGTACGTTCTTGTGGAGTCTGTACAGAGGCTCTTCGATTGTCTGGTTTGCCAGCTCAACCCATCAGACAAGGTTCATGGGTTGATAAAATTGTGAATAATGTTTCGGAAGCTGCATAAATAGGGGAACTCCTGGCGTGCGCACCCTCCCATGTTTTGTGTGTTGTTGTTTCAGATTTTTTTTTATTTCTTCCCGATGATCATGCTTATAGCGATCATGAGAAGGACGCCGCCGAAAATCCGTGTGAGCACTTCGTTGGAAAGCCCGACGGCGAAACGGCTGCCGATCAGTCCACCGATGATGAATCCGCCGGCAATACAGATCGCCGCTGGAACGTTTACAAATCCGCGTTGGAAATACGTCCATGCAGCGAGTAAGCCGATGGGCGGGAGCAGCAGAGCGAGCGTTGTCCCTTGTGCGGTTTTCTGAGCAAAGCCGAAGAGGAATACCAAAACGGGAACGATCAACACACCGCCGCCGATGCCAACGATGCCACTCAGAACGCCGGTAACGAGGCCCAAGGCGATGTACGCGAAGAACATCTTGCCTATGCTATCACAGTGGGTAGGAGGTGGAAGATTGAGTAGTCACGATCTGGCTGCCGCTTCATCCTTACTTCAGTTTCTCCAGCGTTGCCAGAACAGCTGTAAATTTCTGCACATGATCGTTTTTGATGATGAAATCTTTTCCGATATCACGCCATTCGCCTTGCTTCTCCGGCGATTCCACGAGGACGCGCAGCGGCTTGCCAGCCATTGCAGTGCAATCAACGTCTGCTTCGCGCAGAAAAATCAAGAGATTGGATGGAATGATGTGCGCTCTCCCCTTTTCGGTTGTTGTTCTTTCAAATAGAACTTTTTCGCCATGCATGCACCGTACACGGAGTGGAAGGTCGCTGTATCGCTTTGTCGGTTCAAGGTCGAAGCCGCCGTTCAATCTGAGTATATTCAGTTGGTCATGATCAATATTTGAGGGTAGCTGCTGCTTGCAGTATCCGTAATCAGGATTTGCTTCGATGTCGAAACTTTGAAGCTCTCCCCATCCGAGTTTGTTCTGAAACCAGATGGTCCGTGCGCCTGGTGGAATGGTCTGCAGAATTCTCTTCGCAAACAGGCGCTCGCGAAAACCTGGAATGGCCTGGTCCATCTTGTGTAGCCAGTCTAGCATTGTCGGAATGGCCACAGATTCCTTGTCCAGAGTATGCGGCCCGGATATTTCCAGCATCTTACGGAGGTTTTCTTTCGATTCTCCCAGTGCGTGCCACAACGCCCGCGCGCCGAGCAAACCGATCGATCGATGATAGTTACGCAGATGGCCCGTCATTGGCAGCACGTCGGTGTTGAGGTTGTAGCCGCAGTTCGAATCTCCGAACAGAACCCTATGGGGGCCGATACCATTCGGCTCCTCATCCCATTCCTGACTATCCGCAGGGTCCCATGCCAGAGCAAGGAGCATTTCCGCAGCCGCCTCGCTGATCACCTCATCAAGGGGTAAATTTGCGGTGCTTGCCACATGACCGAGCTCGTGTAGCAAATGTTGCTTGGTTATAACCATGAACAATGGCATGGCGGGATTATGTATGTCGTCAGGATTCACTTCGAGTGTGAGGTGACTGTACGCCTCAGCACGTTCTAACTGAATCCGGTGACGCCGGCGCGTTTCATCGTAGACAAATGTGCCAAGCAATTCTCTATCAACCGCACTATTCCTATCGGTGCAGAAGGAAATGTGGATAGGGCGAATCGGTTTCTCCAATTTTCCTAAGAGACAGAGTCTCAGCCAGGCATCATGCATCCGCACATCATTCTCAAGAAAATCTTTTGTCTTCATCGCCCCGTTGTCAGTAGGACCTCTACTCGCTTTCATTGAATAGGGCAGTTTCGACTGCACAGCAGAGATTTTTTCACCCAGGATTTCTTCATCCACAATGGCGACAGGCACACCGCGAACAAGGTAGAAGTCCGTTCCTTCCACATGTTCCGTCGTCACGCCCTGCATGCGTGGAAAGGCACAAGGAGGTCCTTGCTCGTCAGGACGCTTCGGATCACGAATGAGCATCACCGCAGCTTTTCTGGTGCCTTCCCGCTGCAATTCCACTCCAGGAGCCCCGTCGACCGTCAGTCCTTCTTCGGGTGTGCCCCCCAGCATTCTCCATGCTCCGCGACCAAAGTGTGCGGCCAATGATCGAACAATCACAGGGTGTGTATCTTCTACGATCGGTACGGCATTCCAGCCCGCAGAAAGGTGGAGTTCATCACGACGATTGGTATCAATACTCAGGCGCTTCCATGTCGAAGGCTCCTGCGTCGTTGGCCCAATCCAGTGAGGTAGAGGCAGTTTTGACAGGCTCTGCATTGATTTTATAATGACCTATAATTCACGTATTGTAAAACTCCTCTTCTCAAAAGAAACCACTTGTATACTCGAATCCATGCCAAAGTCTGCCCTCCTCATCATCGCCCAAAAAGGCTTCCAAGACGTCGAGCTCAACGGCACGCGTGACGGTCTCACAGAAGCCGGTTTTGACGTCATCCTCGCATCAACGGAGGCGGGGGAGTGCGTCGGCAAGTTCGGGGCGACGGAGATGGCAGCTGTCGCGCTTAAGGACGTCAGTGTGAAAGACTACGATCGCATTGGGTATATCGGTGGGCCGGGGGCGGCGAACTTGTGGCAGAACGCGGATGCGAAGCGCATCGCACAAGATACGGTCAACGCTCAGAAGCCGCTCGGAGCGATCTGCATAGCGCCGAAAGTTCTCGCGGCGGCGGAGGTGCTTGTGGGGAAGAAAGCGACGGTCTGGAATGAAGACGGCGATCAGGCAGGGTTCATGGCGATACATGACAGCGAGTACACGGGGGAAGATATCACGGTTGATGGGTTGATTGTGACGGGGAATGGGCCAAAAGCTGCTGTTGAATTCGGACGGACGTTTGCGTCGTTGTGATTGTAAAAGTCATTAGTGATTAGTTATTGGTTACTAGTTATTCGCGCCACTGGTCACAAGTAACTAATCACTAATCACAAATACACTCGGGACTATTTTTGCTTCCCCCCAAAATGTTCCACCCACACTCCCGCAACAATCCCAATGCCCGTGTCGGTGAAGTCCTCATTGAGCATTGCTTCGCGGTGGCCGGGAGACCGGAGCCAGTCCCGCACCACTTCCTTTGCGGTCTTCTGCCCGCGTGCGAGGTTTTCGCCCATGAGGTAGCGTGCCACACAGAGGCAGTCGGACTGGAAGAAGGGCCGGTAGTAGCCCGATTTCTCCATGCGGTTTTTGAGTGTTTCGCCGGAGGGACTTATGTGGCCGAAAAAGTTGTCGATGGCCATATCACGGGCGTACTGCTGTGCGGAGGTCTGCAGCGTCGGATTCATCCGCAATCCCGCAAGCCCGGACTTCGCGCGCTCGGCATTCACGAGCTTGAGGACCTCCAGGCGGAGTTTGGACGTCAGTGTCGTGCTGGAGGAACCAGCCGGAGTCTTTTTGACGACCGACACAAGGTGCGGCGAT
>JAHFJP010000021.1:0-1855 GCA_023245765.1 Candidatus Peribacteria bacterium | reverse complement strand
CCCGGACTTCGCGCGCTCGGCATTCACGAGCTTGAGGACCTCCAGGCGGAGTTTGGACGTCAGTGTCGTGCTGGAGGAACCAGCCGGAGTCTTTTTGACGACCGACACAAGGTGCGGCGATGAGCCGCGCGGTTTCACAATCGATATTTCCTCCGTGCTCGTCGAAATGTTCGCGTATGACGATGACTCCTTCGCATCTACGGGCTTCCATTGCCCGGCGTCCATCGTGGCATCGGTGAGGATTTGCAGTGCCTTTGCCACCTCACTGTGGATCATGAACTCGTCGGGCCGGAAGATCGTGGGGTCGGGGTCAGCGGGGAACAGTCGCAGACGCTCCGCCATCCCGGCGGATTCCGCAAACCAGGCTTCCGCCGATACGTCGCTGTACGTCGGAGCAAAGAGCGTGGTATTCACGCCGAACGTTTTTGCGAGCATCGACACGAATTCCGCCCGGGTCACAGGATCTTCGGGGCGGATGCGACGAGTGATCGAGTGTGCCTGGAGAATGCCGAGACGCTCGGCCACGACGATGTACCGCTCGTACCATGCGCCGGGTGGCACATCCGGAAATTCGCCGTTACTGACGAGTGCCGGAATTTTGGGCACCCGCGCCTGGAGGAGCAGCATCGCAGCCTCGGCGCGCGTCACATACGGCGTCTGGAATTCTGGCATCTGAGCAATCGCCGGAATTGCCGTATTGGTAAGAATCACGACCGAAATGACCGCTGAAAAAGTGCGAAAGAGGTGCTTTGAGGGGATGTGCATGTTTACGATCATTATAGCATATTTTCAATAAATTGGCTACTAGTCATCTCGATGTATTCCCCCGAAATTCTGGACCCAATAGCCTCCTGCATACCCCACTCCCAATTCCAGGAAATCCGGATTGAGAATATTGTCGCGGTGGATTTTGCTGTTCATCCACGCCTTCATCACATCCCGCGGCGTCTTTTGATCCTTCGCGATATTTTCACCGTAGGAAAAATGATGGGCGCAAGTGCACGGCGGCACAAAGTAGCCGGCTGCACTGATGCGGCCTTCGGGCTCACTGCCGTCCGGAGATTTGTGCGAGAAGAATTTTCGCTTCGCCATATCTTCGGCGTGGCGATGAGCAGCAAGGTCGAGCTTTGCATTTTGCTTCATGACCGGAAGGTTCCTCTTCGTTCGTTCTCCATTCACCAGATCCAGAATTTCTTTGCGGGTCCCCGCAAGGCCGGCGTTCGCCTGCGACGCCAGCGTCGGCGCAGTCGGCGGTTTGGACGAAGCACTACTCCTGAGCTCCGGCCGGGTTTTGGGCAGAACGAGATAGGGTGTCGTTTGTGCGTTCAAGCGGAAGTAGGCCTGTGTTGAAATTGGGCTCAGAAATGCTATGAATAGCAGCGTCAGCACGGATATCACAATACTGTTTTGAATAGTCTGACGAAAGGGATCGTCCTTTTCATGTCCTCACCCGGCCCCTCACCCGGCGCGCTCGAAGCGCGCCACCCTCTCCCACTGCGGTAGGAGAGGGACCCTTCCCGCTGAGTTTGACCTTCTGGATGCCATCCTTTAGAATGCCGCCCTCCCATGTTGCATACCCTCAAGCCCAACCCCGGCTCCCGTCGCATCCGTAAAAAGGTGGCGCGCGGCAACAGCGGTGGTGGCGGTACCACGGCAGGTCGCGGTACCAAAGGCCAGCACGCGCGCACGGGCAAGGGCTACCGTTTCGGCTTTGAAGGAGGTCAGGTTCCGCTGATCCGCCGCCAGCCCAAGCTCGGCGGCTTCACGCAACCGCGTCGCAAAGACTTTGAGCCGTTGAATCTCGATACGCTCGATGCCGCTCTCGAAGCGGGTTCCTACGACGTGGCGGCGCTGC
>JAHFJP010000020.1 GCA_023245765.1 Candidatus Peribacteria bacterium | reverse complement strand
ACGTTCTTCCAGATAGCCGCATCGGCTGCTGTTTCGAGAGTGGCAGGAGGAGTCGTTGTTGTGGGGATTGTATCGTTGATGCTGACTTGAATTCTTCCTGCTGCATCGATTGGGGCTGCGATTGTCAGTCCCAATTGATCGAGAGTCGTCGCCGAATCTCCTGCCGCCAAGACGAGCACGTTTCCACCACGCAGTACATCGAGCATGTCCACTGGTTCCTTTTCGTCGCGTGCAGGTGGGTTCACTGTCAGTGTTTTGTCAGTCAGATCCGGAGCATCCGGAAGATTCGCGGGCGCATTTTTGGCTTCTGCCGCTTTTGCAGCGACGTACTGTGGCCAACGTGCGTGAAAAGCCCGGGCGTGCCTGACTTTACGAATGTGGGCTCCTCTATGCACATTCAGGTTTACTGCTGCACACACTTCATTCATAAAATCTTGATTGAACGACCCACCCCTACTTTGCCGTTCTGCGAACATCCTATCCATCAATGCTTCTTCCTGCGCAACGGTTTCCGGGTCGAGTTGAATCTCTTGCGTCGATGCAGGAGGCGGTTGAACTTTTGCTGCAGCAGCGGGTGGGTCAGCTTTTGTTGATGCTGCGGTAGTGCTTTCAACCTTTCCCCCCTTTCCTGGTGGCGTGGCCGGCGGTTCTTGTGCATCGATCACCGCCGCCCGCGTGAATTGCCACCGGGCCATCCGTACGGTGATGTGGTCGCGGCGTGAGAACGTCTTTTTCGCTTTATACTGTTTCAAGAGACTCCGCAGGTCACTGTGATGCCACATTGCTCCCGATGGGAACGCATAGTCTTGCAGTATTTCCTCGAGTTCTTCCATCGTCGTTACTTCTTTGAAAAAATCGGTTGATAATAGTTCGATGATCATCGCTTCGGCGGTCACTTGCACGAGCAGGCGGATGTAATCGTATTCCTCAGGTGAAAAATCAACACCATTACGCATGACAGCCTTCAATTTGCCGACGATGATGCCTGGATCCGGACCATCGAGACGACACTCTTTCTTTGCGTTCACAAGATCTTCGATGTGCGGCAACGCGAGAAATTGGAGTGCTTTTTTCCATTCAACGTCCGCCGGAGCGGCTGCAGGTGCGTCTTGTACGACTGTTTTGCCGGTGAGAACAACAACGCCGTCCCCCAGCCCTATGTCTGCGACTGGCGGTGGAGGCGGTTTCGCTCCTGATGCAGCAGGAGGAGGAGCAACCGGCTTAACAGGAATTCCTTTGCGCCTTGCTTCAATCAGTTCGTCGACGTACGGCTTGAGCGTGTCGGTTGTTGTACGATACTGAATGCCTCCGTGCACCTGCCTGCACAGTCTCTTACGGAGGTCCTCCATTTTTGCGTTGGACTGTGCTTCTTTTGCACTCCAACTCAGTGTCTCCTTTTGTATGAATACCTCTTCATGAAATGTAAATGGAAGAGCATCGCCGCCGCCTGGCAGTTTTTCGGGCAACACGACGAGCTGCACAGTGTCGAGGTCGTACGGAGAGGGTGGAGGGAGGTCAATGGCCTTCCTCTCAACACCGACGCCGTTTTTCAATACGAGTAGTTCGTTATCGACGACAAGTAGCAGACAGTTGCACACGTTCGTGAGGTAGCTGTGCGCAACAGCAGCATCCAGCTTTCCGATTTTTTCCCGCAGTCCTTCGGATGGAAGCAACGTTCTCAGAATTCGCTGGAACTCTCCGAGAGTGATGCTTTCTTGTCGAATGCCACTATCAAGCTCCTTGAAGAGTAGTTTCGATAGACTGGTGATTTGAACGAGCGTGTTCTCCGTTACCTCATTCAGGATGTCCGGCAGGACCGTGCGCAGTGTCAGAAGGAATTGCTCGAATGCGTCGTTCGCCTTGCGCTTGATCGGTTCCAGAATAGCGGTCTGTACCGGAGTATCGATCGTTACCAGCATCTCTTCGGGAGATGGGGGTGGAGGACCCTTCTCGTTCACTCCAGGATTCCCGTCTCCATTCAGGAGCGTGGCGTCTCCGTCGCCGTCTCCATTCTTTGGCGTGGTTTCTCCGTCACCCGTTCCGGCATCTTTCACTGTACTACCCAAAGCACCGGCGGTATCCGCATCGTGGTCTTGTGGTTTTCCGTTGAGATCGGCCGCTTTCGGCAAATTGAACAGTCGATTTGCCTCTTCCCAGATGCGTTCGAGTTGCCGCATCATGCCTTGCCCAAAACGGCGGCCCATGTCGTACCGTACCTGGTCATGAGCCTGCACGACCAGTTTGCGCATGTCTTCCTGCACTTGGTCTCGTTTTTCCGCGGTCGTGATAGTCACCGGAAGTTCATTGAGGAGCCCCATCACTTCTCTGTGCAAAATATCTCTCGCACGGTTGAGTTTTTTGCGAAGTTTAGTATCGCTCTTCAATTTGTCATTCACATATTCATATGCCGCTTGCAATCCGCCGCCTTTCAGAAAATCATCGTCGCTCGTCGGGTCTCCGTCGAGTGATCGGAGAAATTCCCGCGTAAGGAACGATCGGGGCATGACCTTTGCTTTCTCCGCCGGTGCAGCAGGTGCAACAACGGTGGCAGGGGCCGGTTTTGACTCGGGTTTTTTGACCATTTTACGGGGAGCATAAAATACACGATTATTTGTAAAAGTCAACTATCGTCGCCGGAAGATCTGATTCGTCGGGGAGGATTAATCTAGCGAAATTCATGGGAGAAACCAACTTTTTAGACCTGGAATATCGAGATTCTTCGAGCCCCGTTTGGAAAACTGCTGTCCGGCTTCACGGTGGATGAACATGATCCGAGTTACCCGGTAAGAAATCGCTGATCGGCGTGTCACAGCTGCGATCACCGTCCATGCGGAGTTACGGCTTCCGCATAGGCAAAAAACCCTCCCCGGTTTCTTGCCTTCCGGCAACAATCCTTCTACCGTATGCCTCCTCCCACATTCCTTCCGATGACGCATGCACAACCTCTGTAATCGACAAGCGGCGACACCGGTGATTCTCGCGGTCGCGATCATTGGACTCGCCTGGTATTTGCTGATGCTGCTGAACCCCGCGAACATCGGACACCCCGTCGCGTACGGGTTGCTGATGGTGGCCGAAATCATCGCGATGATCCAGCTGGTCGGCATCTGGCTCACGGTGATCGTTGGTAAGCCCCAGCCGACTCCCTCCGAGGTGGTCGCCGCAAGGGCGCAGCTCGCGCAGAATCCCAAAATCGCCGGCACGGTCGCGGTCTTCGTCCCCGTCGCGGGAGAACCGATCGACGTGATCACGCCGACGCTGACCGCCGCGCGCGATATCCGGTTTCCGCACGTTACCTGCGTTCTCGATGACGGACAGTCCGACGAGGTCAAGGCGCTGGCGGCCACGCTCGGTGTCCGGTACCTGCGGCGTCCCGATCGCACGGGGTGGAAGGCAGGCAATATCAATAACGCGCTCGAAAAAGTGCACTGCGATTACTTCGCGATTTTCGACAGCGATCACGTGGCGCACCCGGAGTTCCTTCACGAAACGCTTCCCTGGATGCTGAGTGACAAGAAGATGGCCTTCGTCCAGACGCCGCAGTACCTGGTGAATCGCGAGGGGTTCGTGTCCGGTGGCATCGGAGAGGCACAGGAGATCTTCTATCGTCACATCCAGACCGGCAAGAATGCGTTCCATGCCGCGTTCTGCGTGGGGACCAACGTGATCTTCCGCACCGATGCGGTCTTCGACGTCGGCGGCATGTACGACAAATCCCATTCCGAAGACATCTGGACGTCCCTGCTCCTGCACGAGGCGGGTTGGCGCTCGCATTATCTGCCGACGGTGCTGGCCAGTGGGCAGGCGCCCGAGACGGTCGAGGCGTTCCTCCGGCAGCAGTATCGCTGGGCGTCGGGTGGCTACGAAATCTTCTTCACGCATAATCCCGTCCTGAGTCGCACGCTCACACTCGACCAGAAACTCCAGTACCTGCATACGTCGATGTTCTTCCTCACCGGTTTTTCGGCCTTGATCTTCTTTCTTCTGCCGCTGCTCTTCGTGTACCTCGATTGGCGGCCGCTGTCGCTTTCGGGAGGTGGAACCTACTGGGCCGCGCACTTCGTTCCGTATTTCCTCCTGATGCTCGGTTCTGTCGCGCATTTGCAGGGACGAGTCCCGCGGTGGCGGACATTCGTCGTATCGATGGGCGCGTTCCCGGCCCACATCGGTGCCTGCCTCTCGGTCCTCACCGGGATCCGCATGCGATGGAGCGCCTCGGGCGTGATGCGCAGCAACATCGACTACATCAAATCGGTGATGGTGCATTTGCTTCTGCTGCTGCTCTCGCTCGGCGCGATCCCCGTGCTGCTGCTGCATGAGCGGGACGGCGCTCTGGGACTCGTGATTTCCCTCTGTCTTCTGTGGAACAGCCTGCTGCTCTTCTGCCTCTGCCGCCGGGCAATTCCTGCTCTCGATCGTGTATTTGCCGGCAATGAACAGGCAGCGGCCTCCTTTACTCCCGTCATCCAATGAAGCTCTCGTCCTTCTTTACCTTCGGCGCCGTCGTGGTCGTCTTCCTGATCATCCAGGGATGGGTGCTGACGAAGATGTTCATCGTGCCGCGCACCTTCGTTGCCACCGAGGCGGTGATGATGGGGGATTCCACCGAAGTCCGGACTCCAGTGCAGGGGATGATCAAGAGCGTTGCCGTCAAAGAGAACGAGCAGGTGCTCACTGACCAGACGCTCTTCGTCGTCACGCGGGTCGTCACCGATCCCGCAACGCAGGAGGTCCATCAGGAAGACTTCCCCATTCTGGCGCTCGGTCCCGGCATCATCACCGATATCACTGTGCGCAACGGTCTCTATGTGCAGAGCGCGCAGAAACTTGCGACGATCATCGATAATTCTGCTGACGCGCTCTACGTGCGCGCCATGATCCCCGTGGAGGCCAAGGATGTTCCGCGCATCCAGCCGCGCATGACTGCAAAGGTGCGTGCAAACTTCCTCTTCGACGGATCGCCCGTCGAGGCAATGGTGACGGCCGTGGAGCCCAAGTATGACGCCAAGGTCCAGATGCTCACCGTGCGTCTGCGGCTCTTCCGCTACCCTGATGGCATGGAAAGTCTGCCGCTCGGCTTACCGGTGGAAGCGTGGCTGGAAGAAGAACGTCGCAGCAATGACAACATCGTCATCGCCATCTTCCGCTCCATCTTCCCGAATTCCGAAGCTCAAAGCCAGTAATGCTGCATCGATTGCTCCGTATCGGCCTGCTGCTCTTCGTCGTTGGTGTTGTCTGCAGCATCGCGGTGGTTTCCACCACCAGTCGCGCTACGGCGCTGCCGCTGCCTCCGGGGAAAACGTTTTCCATTCCCGTGATCGAGAGCCTGCGCCCCGAGCCCGACCGCATTCCCGTCACGCCCTCCGTTTCTGACCGCACGGCTTTGGGAAAACTCCCCGCGGGCGTGGGCGTCGGTACCATTCCCCCCGGCACACCGCGTCCGCTCAAAACAAACGCGTGGTGGAGTGGGGGAGCGCTGGAGGCGTGGCCCGCGCCGGTCTTCCCGCTTCCTTTTAAGGGGATCTTCAATACGACCGGTCTGATTCTCACCGTTCCCGGCAGGCGCGTGCAGGACAAAACGATCTTCATGACCGATGGCGAACCGCTCAGAATCTTCGCGCAAACGGCGCCGACCGGAGCCTCCGAAATCATCGCGGGGGACTGGGATGTCACCTTCCGCGTGCGCGGCGCAGCCGGGCCGCTCTTCGATGCAACATTCATCCAGGGCAGTCCGTACGTCTTCGTCCGGTCCACAAGCACGCTCAGTCTCGCGCTTCCCGCGAGCGCCACAACGTCGCCGGTTCCCTGTGGCACCGATTGTGCGTCGGCGCTCCTCGTCAAAACACCGGCATCCACCTACCTCCTCGTCTCGCCCGTCCGCGATGCATTCACGGTGCAGGGCAGTATCGTCTCCGTGCGGTTCGAAACCGGACGCGGCCTGCTCACAATTGCCGCCGTCGCTCCGGGGAGCGACCCCGCGCTGTACCTGGCCGCTGCGATGCGACCGTATACGGGCACGATCGCGACATGGTCGATGAATGCATCGGATGTGTTCACCGTCTTCCGTTTCCCGGTACCGACCATCATGGGCATTCTTCCGCATCAGTTCGCCTCCCTCGCATACATAAAGGATGGCGACGCTCCGGCACCCTTCATCCAGGGCAACCCCGGCAAGGTGATCGGTAGCTTCATGACCGTCAGAGGCCCGCTGCGGCTCTACTCCGGCCAGGGTTTCCGCACTGCCGTTCCGCGTCCGTCGATCCTCCCATCACTCCCGCCACTCCCCGCCGTCGCCAAAGACCCGGCACTGCATGCGCTGCTCAAGCGTGAGATTATGGAGAATGCTCCCCCCGCGGGCGATACCTACAACGCGGGCAAGGCACTGCGCCGCACCGCGCAGCTCGCTGAGCTCGCCGACGCCCTGCGGGAAGGCGAACTCTGGAAGCTCGCCGTCGCACAGGCAAAGACCTCGCTCATCGAAGCCTGCACCGCAAAGCCCGGGCCCGGCATGGCGCTGTATTTTTCTTACGATCCCAACGCCGGCGGCATCATCGCGTTTCCGCAGGGGTTCGGTAGCGAACACTACAACGATCACCATTTCCATGTCGGCTACATCCTCCACGCCGCGGCGATCGTCACACGCTACGATCCCAGCTTTGCACAGGAGTACGGCGACTGTATGCGACTCCTCATCCGCGATATTGCGTCGTCCGATCGCAACGATCCGTCGTTCCCGTATTTGCGCTACTTCGATCCGTATGGCGGTCACAGTTGGGCCAACGGGCTGACGCTCTTTGCCGACGGCACCAATCAGGAATCGGAGTCCGAAGCTTTGCAGGCGTGGTACGCGATGGCGCTCTACGGCCGCACGACCGGCAGCAAAAACCTCGAAGAACTCGGCACGTGGATGTACGCGCAGGAGGCGCAGGCGGCCCGCATGTATTGGCTCAACACGGTTCCGGCATCCGGCGCGGTTCCCCCGGAGTTCCCGTATCCGATGATCTCCCTCCTCTGGAGCGGCAAGGCGGATTACGCCACGTGGTTCGACGGCTCTGACGCCGCGATTCGCGGCATCCAGTTCTTTCCCGTTTCGGTCTCTCTTCTTCCCTTCCTGGACCGCGAAACGGTCACCCGCCTCGTCGCTCCCATCGCCGACTCCGCGGCGCCGGGCATCTGGAAGACCGGGCTCACGCTCATCGCCGGCATCTTCAATCCCGCAAAAACCGTGCCCGCGGATTGGGCCATCGATCCGGCGCTCAGCCGCACGTTCGTCGAATACTGGCAGCGCGCGTTCCAGTCGCTCGGGCAGCCGGTCGGTGCAACGGGTAGCTGTTTTGGGCATGTGTTCCAGAACGGGAAGAAGATCACCGCCGTTGTGTACCGTTTCTCCCAAGATCCGCTCACGTGCAACTTCACACTCGGCAAGCGCGCCGTGAGTCTGCCGAAGTTGAATGTGGGGTGGAATCTCAGGGCGCTATGAAGTTCCCGGCCCTCACCCGGCGCGCCACCCTCTCCCAGAGGGAGAGGGGCGTATTCGCTGAGTTTCAATTTCTTTGGTATGCTAACCACCCTTCCTCATCCTCACCTCTATGTCTACACGTCTTCTTGGTTTCGGACTCGGATTGGCAATGCTCCTGAGTCCCGCAGTGGTTCTGGCCACCGAAGCGGTTCCCTTTGATGTGCAATGCTGGCGCGGCATTGGTCTGAGCGATGAACCGCCGCCCGGGTCGCTTGCAGCGCTCGTGGAACAATGCGTGGTGGGTCTGGAGCAGCAGGCGGCGACGATCGATAACCTCGCAGAGCGCGAAATGCGCAAGCAGATCCTGCTTGCCCGTGCGCGCATGCAGGCGGTGCCGTTTCTTCGTATTCGCAGTGTCATTCCTCCGTACCAGCCCACTGTCGTGCATCCGCTGGTGCAGCAGCGTCTGCCTTCCATGACGGAGAGAAGCAAGGTTCTGAGCATCTCCCGTCTGCAGCAGGTGCGCCGTCGCGAGTGGGTCTATCTTCCGGAAGACCTGCGGACGCGCGCGCTCATCCTCAACCGCGCCGCCGCGCGCGATTGCCTCGTTCGTACGGATCTCCCCCTGTACGACTGCGTGCTGCAGGCCATCGACTCCGGCCGGCAGAATCCGGTCTCGGACGCGCTCCCTGTGGAATACCGCGATCAGAAAGAGGTTACCGTGCCCTTTGGTAAAACCGTGGTGACGAGCGATGGCATCACGCTGCAACTGCTTCGCGTTGCCGGCGACAGCCGGTGTCTCGTGGGCGGGCAATGCCTGTGGTCTGGCGAAGCGACCATCAGTGCCAAAGTCTTTTCGCAGGCTGCGGTCGATGCCATCAATAATCCCACGCTCGCCGCACCACGGACACTCACGATCCCCGGTACCGATCCCAATGCGTACGCGCCTGCGACCGGAACAAATACGGTCAAGATTGGCCAATGCACGGTCGCGTTCGCACGATTGCTGCCATATCCCACGCTGGCGCAGCAGGTTGTGGACGAATTGCTCGCTACAGCGACGTTTGTGATCGTGCACCCGGATCAATACGCGCCCTGCGCTCGCTAGGCACACGCGGAAAAACGCGCGCCCCCGGCGCGCGCGTTTTTCCATGAACCTCACCTTTACCGCTCGTCTGTATCATCAGAATCCGTGCCGGTGTCCTTTCTCTCCACGACGGGAGCCTCGTCATTCTTCGCGGTGGCAGTCTCGTCGCTAGAGTGCCCGGGCTTTTCATACGGACCGCGTGGTTTCTCGGATCTCTGCCGGTCCAAGCCGGGCAAATGTTGATTGCCTGCCATACAAAAAAGTGGGAAAGAAATAGAGAAGCGCCGGCAAGGGAATGTCGGCACCGAAGATGCAGACAAGGGAGGGGCGCAGACACTTACACGTATCCCGCAAATTCCGCATGAACGAAAAAATCACTGAAAATCTTTGCCCAATTCCCGTTTTCCCACTACTCTCTCGTCCCTTCTATTCCTCTTGCATGTCAACATTCAGTGACAATCTCCTGTGGCGCTACGCGGTCAAAAAATTCGATCCCGCGAAAAAACTCACGGTTCCGGAGCTCGATGGCGTGCTCAATGCCGCCCGCCTGGCGCCGTCATCGTACGGATTGCAGCCGTACAAGCTTCTTGTCGTCACCGATCCGGATCTCCGTGCGCGCATCCGCAACGATGCCGCCTATGACCAGCCGCAGGTCACCGATAGCTCGCATCTGCTCATCTTCTGCGCGAAGACGGCGGTCAATGAGGCATATGTAGATGAGTACGTTGCACACATCGCCGCGGTCCGCGGCGTCACGACGGACTCACTCAAAGCGTATCGCGATACGATGGTCAATTCGGTACAGCGCCGAAAATCTCCCGATATCACCGTGTGGTGCCAGAAGCAGGCGTACATCGCGCTCGGTTTCCTCCTGACGGCCTGCGCGCAGGCGCAGATCGACTCGTGTCCGATGGAAGGATTTGATCCGGCCAAAGTCGATGAGATTCTTGGACTGCAGGAACTCGGACTCACCGCGACGGTCTTCTGCCCCGTCGGGTATCGCAGCGCCGATGATCCCGCGGCGACGAAGAAAAAAGTCCGGATGCCGGCCGGAGAATTTGTCATACAACGGCAGTAGCCGTGTCTCATCCAATGATGCCAACCACAGAGAACATCATCGACGTGCAGCACCTCGTCAAGAAATTCGGCGAACTGACCGCGGTCAACGATGCTTCCTTTACCGTGCAACACGGCGAAATCTTCGCATTCCTCGGGCCCAACGGCGCCGGCAAAACAACCACGATCAAGATGCTGACGACCCTCCTGCATCCCACGAGCGGCACGATCCGCGTGAACGGCTTCGATCCACTCAAGCAGCAGGACGAGGTTCGCAATTCCTTCGGGATCGTGTTCCAGGATCCGAGCCTCGACGACGAACTCACCGCTTGGGAAAATCTTGAGCTCCATGGTGTGCTCTACGCGGTACCCACCAAGTTACGGCGCGAGCGGATGAGTCAGCTCCTGGAGGTCGTCGGACTCTCCGACCGCAAAGACGACATCACTCGCACGTTTTCCGGCGGCATGCGCCGTCGGCTCGAGATCGCGCGTGGTCTCCTGCATCATCCGAAAATCCTCTTCCTGGATGAACCCACCATCGGGCTCGATCCGCAGACGCGCAATCATCTGTGGAATCACGTCGTAGAATTGAATCAGAAAGAGGGGATCACGGTCTTTCTCACGACGCACTACATGGAAGAGGCCGACAAAGTCGCCGGGCGCATCGCCGTGATCGATCATGGGAAGATCGTCGCGCAGGGATCCTCCGCAGAACTCAAAGCCCAGACGAGTACCCAGTCCCTCGAAGACGCCTTCCTCGCGCTCACGGGCAATTCGATCCGTGAAGAAGAATCCGGCGCGATCGACAACATGCGCCAGATGGCGCGTGTGTGGCGGGGCAAACGACGATGATTTTCATATCCCATTTATGGTCTCCATCATCTACATCCTCTGGCTCCGACAATTGAAACGCTACCTGCGGTCGCGGTCGCGGATTGTCGGCTCGCTGGGCCAGCCGCTGCTGTTTCTGCTCGCGCTCGGGTTCGGCTTCGGGCCGACGTTCGAGAAGGCTGGCGGCGGTGATTACTTTCAGTTCCTCGTTCCCGGGGTCGTCGCAATGAGCATCCTCTTCACCGCCATGTTTTCCGGCATCGAGATCATCTGGGACCGCCAGTTCGGCTTCCTCAAAGAGACGCTCGTTGCGCCCGTGTCGCGGCTCACCATCATGGTCGGCCGCACGCTCGGCGGCGCGACGGTGGCAACGCTCCAGGGTTGCATCGTGTTCGTTCTCGCGATGATCTTTGGGTTCCGTCCGGAGTTCGGCATTAACCTCCCGCTCGCGCTCGCCTTCATGTTCTTGATAGCCCTGTTATTCACCGCCCTCGGCACCGCCGTCGCCTGCCAACTCGAAGACATGCAGGGATTCCAGCTGATCATGAACTTTCTCATCATGCCGCTCTTCTTCCTCAGTGGCGCACTCTTCCCGCTCGATGTGGCCCCCGCGGTACTGGTCATGATCGCACGGTGCGATCCGCTCAGTTATGGTGTGGACGGACTGCGGGGAACGCTGATTGGCGTCAGCCATTTTGGCATCGCATTGGACGGGGGGATTCTCGTCGTCGTGACCGCTATCTTCCTCTGGATCGGGAGTGTGCTCTTCAAGAGGATTGAGGTGTGAGGCGTCCTACGACACTATTTTCCGGATTACCCCCGCCCCCTCCTCCGCCTCTTTCTTCGTGAGTGTCAGGTGGGGTGTACAAAAGAGCGCATTGCCGATGGTTTCCACGATGACACCCGCGTCCGCGCACTGCTTCTGCACATCCATTGCCTGCAGATCATCGGAGAGTTCGATGGCAAACAGCATGCCGATGCCGCGGACTTCTTTGACTGCCGGAAGTTTTTCGAGGGGCTTCAGGAGTGAGAGGAAATACTCGCCGACCGTCTTCGCGTTCACCCACAGCTTCTCGCGTACGATGATCTTCACGTTGGCAGTCGTCGCGGCGAGGTCGGTCGGCAGCCATCCGAACGTGGAATAGCAGGGGATTCCCTTGCAGCGTCCATAGACCTTGTTCGAGACGAGCGTGGCACCCATCGATGCGTAGCCCCCCGTGAAGGCCTTGGCGATGCAGAGAACGTCGGGTTCAAGATTCCAGAGTTCACTGCCAAACAGCGTGCCGCAGCGGCCAAAGCCCGTCGCGACTTCGTCCATCACGAGCAATGCGTCATGCGCGCGACAGAGTTGTTGCACCGCGGGGTAAAAATCCGCGGGAGGGACGTATGCCCCGGCGTTCGTCCACACTGGTTCACTCATGAATGCCGCGACGTCGCCCTTCTTCAGTCGCTTCTCCAATGTCTCCAGAATCGCGGCGGAATCTGCATCCCGCCCGGGCATCGGCAGATATTCAAAACCGGCAACCACTGGGCCGGTGATGCGCCGGTGCGCGTCACCGACGGATGCCGCGCCGTAGGTGTGACCCTGATAGACGTTCTGAATCGAGAGAATCGTGTCCTTCCCCGTTGCTGCACGCGCACACTTGATTGCCATATCGACGGCTTCGGAGCCGCTCACGCACGGGAAAACTTTCTCCATGTGTCCGGGTGCACTGTCTGTGAGGATCGTCGCCAGTTCTTCGCGGGCGACACTGCCCAAAAATGGCGGGACGTATGTTCCCCGTTTTGCTTCGGCTTCGAGCGCGGCACCGATTTCTCTGTTCCCCCACCCGACCGATCCCACGCACCAGCCGGCGATCAAATCCAAGTACTTCTTTCCCGTGGCATCAAACAGATACGAGCCCTCTCCATGGGTGATCGTGATATCGAGCGACAGCTGATCAACGAAATGCGACATGCCGCTCATGTTAGCGCATTTTACAGTCTTCATGCGTGCATTTTTTTCGGCGTTCTGCGATGCGGGCATAGATGCGATCCCCGATCAGTTTCGCACCGGGAAGGTAGAGGAAGGGGGCGACTGGCCAGAGCGCCGGTAGGCGCCAGGCAAGATCGCGGAAGGCGGAGAACCCTTTCATCGTTTTCCCGTTTGGGAAGCGCATGTGGATCACCTTATCCAATTTCGCTTCGGGAATCTCCGGCGCGTAGCGGCGTCGCTCATCGTGATTGTGAAAATCCACCGGTCGCAGTTTCCCGAACCAATCCAGCCGCTTGAGCAGCCGCATCGTGCGGCGACAGAGGCCGCAATGGGAGTCGTAGAAAATGGAAATTCGCATGGCTCAATGTTTAATGATAAATCGTTAAGTGAATTATGAATTCCAAATTTCCGAATTCAATTGATAAATTACATAATTACTCACTTCAAGTAATGATTAATCATTCGTCATTTTCGTTTTGCTCGCAGCAAAACGATCTCCCGCCCCACCAACTGATCCGGCCTCCGATAGAGCAGCGACATTCGGTCTCCTACGATCTCAATCGTCGGCGGCAGCACGGCCTGGTAACCAAGGTCGGCGGCGACTTTCCAGATCTTCTCGAGGGAGACGGGCGCCTTGGACGGGTACCAGACCGGCCAGGTGCAGATCACGGGTGCGCCGGGGAACGATGTCGCCATGGCGTGCAGGAACCCCGCCTGTAGCTTCTCGTTGTCGGATTTGAGTGATTGGACCTCTTTGAGTGTCGGGCGCTTGGTCAGCGGTGGTCCCAGGCTCGTCTCGGTAACGATCACATTGACTGTCTCCTTCACGTCAAACGGTTTCGTCGCATCCTGCTTCCATACGCGGGAGGGGACTGTGGATTTCTTGATCTCAAACTGCTTGCGCAGCCATTCAAGATTCTTCGTGGTGCCACTGACCGCCTTCTCCGATTTGTCGGATGCGAGAACCGGGAAGCCGCGAATTAAGCATTCCATCGGGATCACGCCGGTGCCGCAGAAGGGGTCGAGAATCGTTAGCCGCTGGTCTTCGACCTGCGGACCGCGCGTCGAAGACGCGCGGCTGTGAGTCAACCACACCCCAAAATTGATCATGATCTGCGCGAGTTTCGGCGGCAGTAAACCGACGCTTGTATCACGGACGGGCTTCTCCATATCGCGCTTGGTGTATGCCTCAACATCCTGCGCACCCACCGTGATGCCCACCCAGAGGGGAAGATCTTTGCCGTCGTGTTTCTGTTGCACGATCGTGATCTCGGCGCCGCCGGAGCGGTCGAGTAGTCCGTTTTCCCGTAGGACGATCGACGGTGCGGGCGTGCGCTCGTTGCCGACGTAGCGTGACGGTTTGCCCTTCTTCTTCAGGTGATCTTTGCTCTTGCGATAGAGCTGTTTGACCGCAGCGGGCGAAAGGCCACTGGTTCGGAGGCTAAACGTGACTTTGCCTTTGATCGGCATCAGCGTCTGTGCAAACAGTCCGGGGATATCCTCGAGGGTAAACTTTTTATCTGCGATTTTCTCCGCAAGGACCACAGTCCCTCCGAGCGTATCCAGGTACGCGGCATCGAGCGGGACTCCACTATCAAAGAGCACCACGCTCCGGTCGATCTTCGCGTGCAGCAAAAATCCCGGAATCGTCGCCGCGAGTTCGGCGAGACTCAGGTGCGGCTGGTGGCCGATGAACGCGGCATACGAAGGCACGGAATGAAGAGTAGCGCGGAAAGAACATCTACGAAAGAGAACCATCATTTCTTTGCGTGTAACACATCATGCAACAGAATGACCGTGAGCGTCACAATAACAGGCATCAAGTGAATGAGGCCTCTCGCGTAGCCCGTCTGGAACAGCGCCTCCTGAGCGAGTCCAGTGAACAAATACGCAAAGAGCTGGGTCAGGTAGGGGATGAGGAAGAGCAGCGTCAGGACAAGGAGGGAACTGCGCAGTGCCGTGCGCCATCGCGCGATGAGCAGTCCAAAGAAGAGCGGGAACAGCAGTCCCCAGTTGCCTTCCAGGAAGGTGTTCACGCCGATGGCCTGCAGCACCCCCGTTTGCCATGTCAGATGCCAGTCGATGCCCTTCGCGTTCCCGAAAGCCAGACCGTGGACGAATTTGAACCCGATCCAGGGAACACAGATCGCGAGGATCATCACAGCGGAGATCGCGGCAGTCCGCAGCAGTTCCCGCTGTGTCACCGCGCGGCGTTGCCAGCACCACGTGAGCGTCCCCACAAAGAGGAGGAGCAGGACGGGGAAGTAGAGAGCCCATCCTTCGTTCTTTGTGAAGGGCACCAGAGCAATAGCGAGACCGGCGAGTCGCAATTGTGTAGGGGTGTTTCGTGAAACACCCTTCCCCGTCCCACCATCACACCGCAGCCCCTGCACCATCAACCCCACCGCAGCGAAGAGATGCACCGAGAGGAAGACATCCGCGTACGCATTCACCCCCTGGATCATCTCGAGCGGCAGCGATGCCAGGATCAATGTTCCGAGCGCGGCCCACGCGATGGGCAGTGATCGTCGCAGCATGCAGAAGACGAGTATCAGCAGCGCGATGAACCAGACGACATGAATGCTGTTGACCAGTCCCTCGCTCCACCCCCCCGCGAGCGTGGAGAGCCACGTCTTCATCAGCGGTACCGTGGGCGGATACGAACTGACGCCGGGAGTGGCGTTCCACGGGAATTCCAGCGTGAAGGTTTTTCCGTAGTAGAAAATCTTCCCCCGCAGGTTCCAGTTATCCATCGTGTCATCGAAGAATGGGGGCGTCATGAGCGTCGTCAGCGTCAGCAAGATCATGCGCAGCCCCACCCACACGGTTCCCACGATCAACGCGACGGTCACGGGACGTGATGGAGATTCATGCGCGGAATGGCGTAGGGGCGTAGCACTGCTACGCCCGTTCTTCGCGATCCACCACGGCACCCCGAACGCAATCAACAACGCACCGTACACCATCAAAAATCCCATCACCGTGAACGGAATCCCCAGCAACACATTCCCAAAAAACGCACAGAACATCGAGAGCGTCACACCAAACACGTATCCGAGTGTCCATTTCTCGATGCGATCCAGTACTGGTGTTTTGCCTTCCAGCAGATCAATCACCAACCACCCGACGAGGGCGGGGATCGCGAGGCCGACAATGAACGCGAAAAGGATCATCTATCCGATATGCGAAATAAAAACGACGAATCATCAAACTGCTCGAGCACGCCTCCCGACTGTGTCCACGGCACGCCACCAACGGTCAAACGGCGTTTGTCATCCACGGCGGCATCCCTGCGTCGGTACACAAACCAGAAGCGCTGGTGGGGATCCGGGCCGGTCACTTCCGTTACCTGCGTTGGGAACACGAAGTATCGCAACATGTCGCGGATGGGAGTTTCGGGAGTCGTTAGCAGCGCGAGCGTCGGTTCGCCCTTCACATACGGCATCGTCCGATCCACCGCATCGTTGAAGTCGAGGAATGTTCGGAATTCCCGGCTTCCGGGAGAGGGAGAGAGATACGAGTCGTAATCGTGACGGGCGTAGTTGAGCAGTTCGAGTCCCATGCGCACGTCGAAGACCGTCCATATGCCGCCGAACGCGAGGAGAAACAGAACAAGTGCCTGAGGAACGCGGCGCGAACGCATGTAGGGAGTCCAGTATGGACGTGTGAGGGCAATCGCCCCCGCAATCACGATGAGCACATACAGAATCCACATGCCCGATCGTCCCTCAGGCGGCATCTTGCTAAAGAGCCCGGGGATCCCGACGGGGTTAAACACGATCACCGGACCCCACACAAAGTTGATGCTGATCGAGCCAAGCTTGTCGAACGTCCAGAAGCTCTCCCACACCGCGGCGGCCCGTTCGGCAAGATTCCACTTCGCGAAGCGGATCTCCCGCAGGATCAGGTCAGAACCCTTTGGGAACACAAACCCGATCTCGTCGGCCGCGCCGTCCCATTCGGGTAGTGCTTCCAGATTGATATTCGTGCTCTGTTCGGTCATCGACGCGGGAATGGTGAACGGAAACTGCACGAAGATGCCGGGATCCGTTCCGGGCCGGTGCCACAGGAACTGCGCTTCCGTCGTTCGTGGGGTCAGGAACGTCAGGCTGATCGCCTGCACGCTATGACCAACGTCCGCCTCCGATAGCAGGCTCCCGTCGGATGCGGGTGCCTGAATGCGTAAACCCTGGAGCGTCATCTGCGGCACGTCAATATTCGAAATTCTCCACTTCCCCGGCAAATGACCCCCGCGAAAATCCCAGACGGTTTCCTGCATGGCAAACGTGACAGTGGGGACCAGGAGCAGGGCCGTCAGGAAAAACTTCCACAGGGGGCGCACGGGGGGAAGTGTAGAGAAATGCCGAACGTGAGCAAAATCCCGAATTGATCAATCATCGAACTCTGTCACAATGGCGTACTGGTTTCTTTGGAAGCTGGGACAGCTCTTTGGGTGCATCGGCTTACGATTTTCAGTGACCGTGGCATCGTGCGTTTTTTGAGAACGCAGCATGCTGCGGTCACGTTGTGTGACTAAGTATGTGCAAACTCCATTCAAAGCGCTTTGAGGGAGGGTCATGTAGACCAGCATGTGCGGCAGTGCGAGGTGCCTTATGGGTTTCCAACAAACCCCTAAGCATCGGTTCGGAAAAGGCTCCTACCACCAGATCGGCCTGGTGCGGGGGCAATTTGGCAACATGGAGATGGGAGGCTGGGTCAAGTTCGTTGCTGACTCCGGCTTCGACGGCTGGGAAGAGGCGAGCTGGGAGCTCGACCTCTCCAAGTGCGACACGGATGCCGGGGCGGAGGCGTATGCGAAGGAACGCTACGCGCTCGCGCAAAAACACGGGCTCGAGATCTTCACGATCGCGACGCACTTGCAGGGCCAAGGCTTGGGTGATGAACCCAGTGCCAAGACTCTGAACTTCACCGGTGGCGAGGCGGTGGAGATGTACAAAGCGTGGCGCAAGGGCAACAACCCGCCCCGCACCAACCCGTACTTCGTCCCCGACAATGTCGCGGCGCAGATCCAGAAGCAGAACCTCCAGAGCCTGCTTGCCTGCGTGCGGCTCGCCAAACACCTCAGCAAGTTGCAGGGTCGCAAGGTGGCTCTGCCCGGTTTCGTTGGCTCACCGGCGCATTGCTGGAGCCATTTCTTTGGCTTTCCGCCTCTGCCTACCGGCATCGGCGGCTTCGCCATCCCCGATGTCCGTCAGGTGTCTCTCGAGCTGATCGTGGAACGGTTCGCTCCGGTGTGGGACTTGTGCAAGGATGCCGGCGTCACGTTTGATCTCGAATGCCATCCCTCCGAACGTGCCATGGGTGATCTGGAGTCCGCTTCGGACTACATCAACTTCATGTGCAAGGCCGGATACGAAGGCGTCGTCGGCTTCAACTTCGACGGCAGCCATATCGAATGGCAGGGGGTGAGCGCCGTGCAGTTCATCCGCGAGTTCGGAAAGTACATCCACTGCGCCCACATCAAGGGCGTGCAGGTCATCCGTGAGCACACGCGCGCGGGTCTCCTGGGCGGACATCGGCCAATGGGCCATCCGTTGAATGGGTGGAATTTCGTCACCGCGGGAACCGCACGCGACGCCAACAGCTGCGAAGAGATTTTCATCGAACTCAACCGTGTCGGCTTCGATGGCGCCGTGTCCATCGAATGGGAAGACAACGACGCCGAACAGCACGCAGGTGCGAAGGCGGCGCTTGCCAACTGCCGCAAGGCAGATCTTCCCCCGTCCGGTATGAGGCACGATGAAATGCTGAAGGCGTAGTCTCACAACTTCTCGTGAGCCATATCAACCCAAGGAGTAGGGTCAGTCCTTCGCGACTGGCCCACTTCTTTATGTCTTCACTTCCCCCGCCACCTGAATCTCCTTTGGTCCCCCGCCCACGACAGCCTTGATCCTTCTCACCCCCGCCGAACTGGATTCTTCTTTTTGAATTTTGAATGACCCGAGCATCCCCGTCCGCGCCACGTGCGGGCCGCCGCAGATTTCTTTGCTGAACGATCCATCTCCGATCACGTAGACCTTCACCTCTGCGGCATACTTATCATCGAAGACTCCGATTGCTCCTTCCTTCTTCGCGCCATCAACGCTCGTGACGTGGTAATTCATCGGAAGATCCAGTGTGATTTGCTCGTTCACAAGATCTTCTACGCGCTTGATCTGCTCCGGTGTCATTTTGTCCGGATGCGTGAAGTCGAAGCGCAAACGCTCCGTGGTGATGTTGCTGCCTTTCTGCCACACGTGATCGCCGAGAACTTTCCGGAGAGCCGCGTTGAGCAAGTGCGTCGCAGTGTGGAGCTTTGTCGTCTCCGCCGAATGATCCGCGAGTCCGCCGGCGAACTTCTGTGCCGCACCCGCGCGCGAGAGCTTCTGATGTTCCTCGAATGCGGCAGAAAATCCTTTCTCATCCACGCTCAGGCCTTTTTCCTGCGCGAGTTCTTTCGTCAGTTCCAGTGGGAAGCCGTAGGTGTCGTACAAGTGGAAGGCCGAGAGGCCATCAATGGCACCGCCGGAGATCTTTTCGGAGACCTGCGAGAATCGTTTCAGCCCTTCTGCAAGCGTTTTTCCAAACTGCGCCTCTTCCTGTCGGAGCGTCTCCAGAATCTCGGCGGATTTCTTCGAGAGCAGGGGATACGCGGTGGTGTATTGGCTGATCACGACCTGCGCGATACCCGGAAGAAACGCTCTGTCGATGCCGAGCTGCTTCCCCGACCGGATCGCGCGGCGAATCAGTCTGCGCAGCACATATCCCTGGTCGACATTCGATGGCTTGATACCGTCGGCGATGATGAATGTCGCCGCCTTGAGGTGATCAGTGATGATTCTAGAATGGCGAATTAATGAAATCGTGCTTGCTCCAGAGGGAACCATCTTCAGAAAAGCATCTCTGATGGGTTTCATTCTATCTGTCTCGTACACACTTTCGACATTCTGCAAAACTTTTGCGACACGCTCAAGTCCCATCCCCGTATCCACGCACTGCTGCTTGAGCGTCTCGAACGTCCCATCTTCTTTCTTGTTATATTGAAGGAACACATCGTTCCAGATCTCCAGCCACTCCGCATCGTGCGTCGCGGGGTTGCCCTTCGGTTTGCCTTCTCCGACCCAGTAGAACATCTCCGTATCCGGACCGCATGGCCCCGTCTTGCCTGCCGGCCCCCACCAGTTCTTCGCTTTTGGCAGAAAGCCGATTCGCTCCGCGGGGATGCCCATCGCTTTCCAGTACCCGGCGGACTCCTCATCGCGCGGCGCATCTTTATCTCCTTCGAAGCACGTGACCGCGAGCATCGTCACGGGAATGCCGAGGACTTGCGTGAGAAATTCAAAGCTCATCGCAATCGCTTCTTTTTTGAAGTAATCGCCGAGTGACCAGTTGCCGAGCATTTCGAACATCGTCAGATGGCTCGCATCTCCCACTTCATCAATGTCGCCGGTGCGCACGCATCGCTGCACATCCACCAAGCGCTTCCCCGCCGAATGTTTTTCACCCAGAAGATAGGGGACCAGCGGATGCATGCCGGCGGTGGTGAACAGCACCGTCGGATCGTTCTCCGGGATCAGGGATGCTCCCGGGATCACGGCATGGCTGTACTTCTTTGAGAAGAATTCGAGGTAGGCCTGCCGGATCTTGTCGGTGGAAAGCGCGCGCATTTCTTTTTGATTGTATCCCAAAAAAGCTCAACAAGAAGCCATCTTTGCGCTGTTATGTATAGTATTCTTGTCTTTCCATTGTTGAGGTATACCATAGCGGGCTATGTCCGTTCTCCACGTCTACGAGAAGCATGAAAAGGAGCTTGTGTGCAAGAATGTGTCGACGATCACGGTTGTTGTAAAGGGCGATGAGCTTCAGGTAGTTCCGATCGATGAGGCCGTTCAACGGGCGAAAACAGACAGAGAATTCCGGCGCGCGATGAAGTATCCCGAGGATTTAGAGCGACAAGTGAACGATTTTCTTGCGCACAGTCTCAATGTTGTGCGTCAACATTGCTTGGATCGCTTACTGATTTTGAATCCGACGCTGACCATCAAATCATTCCATGACCTCATTGGCAGTTTGTCGAACAAGATCCGCAGAAGTTTTTTGGAGCTTGCCAAGAATTGTTACTGGCACGGAAATTTCGGGGAAGCACGTTCTCCTATCCGCATTGAAATGGCAATCCAAGGGCATACCGGCGAAACAGACGACCGCATCGTGATGAATTTTTCCGATTGTGGAACGGGTATAAAAGATGAAGAAGCAACCGCTGAGGGTGGATACGGCAGAGCAATCGTTCAGAAGAGCATGGACTTGGTGCATGACTATGTCCTGGATCCGCCGGACGGCGTCTTTCGATTCACGGTCGTCACGTCCCGCAATCTCTTGAGAGACATGCTCATCAAGCCCGAAGTTACAGTTCCAGTTGGAGGAGAAACGCCCGAAGCAGCCGGTAGCTAAAACAAGGATTTTCCGCTATACTAAGGAGAAACCCACACTTTCTCCGTGTTCGGAATTTTCTCCCTCCTTCGGGCATTCCAGCGCAACTGGCAGGTCCTCTGCATCTCGGTACTGGTGCTTGCATCGGTGCTGTGGCTCGGGACGTTCTTCTTCGTGCGCGGGAGCATGCTCATGGAAAATGAACTCAAGGACAAACTCCGGACGACGGCCGCGGTTGCGGCGATGCAGTTTGATCCGAAGGTCATCGGAAGCATCAGCGGCAAGTCGTCGATGCAGACCCCCGCGTTCCGCGATGTCGTCGAACGTCTCAAGCGGACACGCCAGACGATCCCGAACATCCGCTTTGCCTACATCATGCGGAAGACAGCAGATGCAAACACTCTCGAATTTGTCGCCGATGCCGACTCGCTCGCGACGGAAAAAGAGCTCGACGTGAACCACAACGGACTGGTGGAGCCCGACGAAGAAGGTTCCTATCCGGGTGATCCGTACGACATCTCCGAAATTCCCGCGATGCAGGGGCCGGCGTTTGAGGGTGCGGCCGTCGATGACAACTTCACTCACGATCAGTGGGGAATTTTGATCACGGGCTACGCGCCGATCCGGGATGCATCGGGCAAGCCCGTCGCCGTGCTCGGCATGGATATGGTGGCCAACGATTATATTGCGCTCTCGCGGCGGATCTTCTCGCCCGTCGCGTTCCTGCTTCTGTGCGTTGTTGCCCTGATCCTCGCGTCATTCATCGCGTTCTTCCTGCGGAGCCGCCGGATCGAGGTGCTCAAGAGAGTAAACCGCGAACGATCGGGATTGCTCCTGTTGGCCATGCATCAGATCGGCTCGCCTCTCACAATCATTCGTTGGTCGCTCGAGGAACTGAAAGATCAGATGGAGAGCGGGTCGCTCAAGCAGGCCGTCACCGATCATGCCAAATACGCCGATCAGGCGATCGAGCAGCTCACCGGCATTCTCGATGAACTCAAAGAAGCGAGCCAGGTGGATACCGGAACGCTCGAATACCATGGCGAATGGACGTCGCTCAAGGACATCATCGCGGGAGTGATGCCGACGCTGCAGCCGGAGCTGCGCAGACGCAAGCAAACGATTACGCAGGATGTTGATCCGACACTCGGTCTCTCGCTCGATCGCAAATTGATCGCGGGCGTCCTCAGGGAACTGTTGATCAATGCGATGACGTTCTCGCACGACGGCGCGTCCGTCACGATCACGGCAAAACACGGAGGCAAATGTGTCCTCGTCGAGATTGCCGATCACGGCTGCGGTATGCCCAAGAAGGATATTCCGCGGATGTTCGAGAAGTTCACCCGTGGAACCAATGCTCACCTCTACCAGCCCAATGGCAACGGGCTTGGGCTCTACATTGCCAAGGGCATCATCGAACGAGCGGGCGGCGAGATCTGGATCAAGAGCACGGAAGCCCAGGGGACGACGGTGACGTTTACCCTGCCATGCTGATGCGTAACAAGAATTCTCTGCTTGTCGGCGTTATCACGACACTGATATTGGTCATGGCGTTTGTCGTGATGGGCCATGACGTTTCTGCAAAGCAGGAACAGATCACTCTTTGTCACGTGGCTGGGGGTACGCCAACGACCATGGAAGTCCCGGAGCCGGCCGTCGATGGCCACCTGCGTCATGGCGACACTCTTGGTCCATGTGAGAATTCCAGTTCCAGCAGCTCCTCTTCTACTACCAGCTCATCAAGTTCCAGCTCTTCATCCGAAAGTAGCAGTGAGAGCTCATCAGTGAGTTCTTCGTCTTCTTCTGCAAGCAGCGAGAGCTCATCGGCGAGTTCGATTTTGTCCTCATCACAAACAAACACCCCTTCGTCGGGGCACGACCATGACACCCAATTGGGAGGGAGAGTCGAATCCACGAGAGAAACAGAATTCCCCACATTCCGGGGAAGCGGAATAGCGGAACTGGCCGCGATCACACATCACACACTCGTGCAGTACGGACTGCACGAGGAATCGCCCTACAAGTACACATTTCACCACGAGATGATCCGCCCCGAAGAATTCACATCGCATGATGAGGCAATCGACTGGACGCTCCGCGAACACGCGGCGTGCTGTAGCTTGTACCGCTATCTCACCCGGTTGCGCGAGGAACGCCCCTACATCAAACCGGGGTACATCGACTGGCTGACCGACCAGCTCGCGACCGCGCTCAACGAAGATCCTGTCGAAATCCGCGCTGCGATTCTCGGGCAGGCACACAACCATCCGCATACCAGCGCAGTCGTGCAAAATCTCACTGGAGCGGGTTGTGCGGAGAATGCGTATGTGTACGGAGCCGCACCGTCTGCCGCCAGTGCAGGAGAGCATCAGCCATCGGCCCACGCAGAGCATGTGATGAATGCTCTTGTAACAGAGGAGTCGCTTACAATTGAGCCGAAAGAGATCCCCGGCGAAATCGCGTTTGCCGTCATGAGTGGAGGAACAGTGTTCCAGGATTACGGCGTCAGTCACACCAAGGAAATGCACCTGCTGGTCGTGCGCAACGATCTGCGTTACTTCCAGCATATCCACCCCGAACGTGATGCAGAAGGCGTATGGCATGTTCCGTTCACTGCTCCCGTGGGAGGAACGTACTGGATCTATGCCGATTTTATCGGCAAGGACGACAAGGCGCACACCATCCGTTTTGAAAAGATAGTCGATGCCGATCCGGGGCAGAGCGGATTGATAAAAAACATGACTGAGGAAAAAATGGTGCGAAACTACATCGTCAGATTTGAGGCGAATTCCTACGATCAGGGAACGCTCTTCACATTCCACATCCGGGATGCCCGTTACCGTGATGTTCCCCATCTTGAGGAGTATCTGGGTGCCATGGGGCATGGCATTCTCATCGCGCCCGATGGAGGTTTTATCCACACGCATCCGTCGCCGGCAGGGGACACGCTGGTCTTCCACACCCCGGTGCTCAGCGGTGACTTTTATCGCATCTTCACGCAGTTCCAAATTCAAGGCGAGGTCCTTACCGTATCGTTCGATTGGGAGCCGTA
>JAHFJP010000019.1 GCA_023245765.1 Candidatus Peribacteria bacterium | reverse complement strand
AAAGTGTGTGTGTCATAAGGAGAAAAAGAAATCCCACTAGTATAGCAAAAAACACGCTTTTGGACAATCGCGATCGTTTTCACCACGCCAGCACCGCGAGCGTGAGGGTCACCGCAAGCAGGAGACCCCACCCGATACTCTTCAGAACCGCTTGCCATAGCCATAACTGCGGCGGCGTCACCCAGATAAAGAGGACATCCTCCGGGAGATGCTCCTTGGCAAGCGTGAGCATGCCGCTGCGATGGCCCTGCCCTAAAACAAATGCCGTGACCGGTGCGAGCCGCGCGCGTTCGGTGGCGGCTGCAAAGATCCACTGGTCGCGAGCCGGGTCACTGAGCAGTCGGTTGAATGCTGAGACAAGATCGTTGCGTTCATCGACGGCCGCTTTTTGCTGCGCGAAGGGAACGGCATTGCTACGCGTTCGTGCCGCCTGATATGCCGGGGAGCGCTCAATCGCGAAGATCTTCTCCTGCAGAATATCGACGCCCGTTCCAACGGCTCCATGTACATCGGTCTGCTCCAATGGGAAGAGGTGAACATTCTCATCCATCATTTGCAGAATGGTGAGCGCATTGAGTGGGAGCAGTAACCTCTGTGCCTCGTCGCCGTCGCCTCTCTGGAGCGCTCGGCGCCAGCGCTGCGCTGTCCATCGCAGGAATTTCCCCGGGCTCCCGCACGAGGCAAGTTCTGGCCTCAGCTTCTGCAGTGCATCCGCCGCGACCCGGAATTCTTCTGATGAGCGAACAGACGCACCGAATCCTTCTTCTCCAAATGCGCGGACGCCTTCATCGCTTGCAAGACGCACGCACAAACGGAAAATCCACGTCTGGATATGCGCGATGCGGGCTGCCTGGAACCGCTCAAACCGCCCCTGGAGAACGGGGTGCATCTGCCCGATGCCGATGAGGAGATGTGTTGGATCGGAACCAGACTGACGGATATGGATTTTCCCGAACCCAAACGCGCCGCTTTTTTTGATTCTCCGGAGAGAGTCCCATGCGGGGCCGCTTTTGGAATACGCGAAGAACATGAATGGCAGCATACCCTCCGAGCCACCTGGTTGTTCAGTGCGGGCAATGGCTGATGACCTTTCCCGTCATTTTCCAATTCTCAAACGGCGACCATCCACATTTGCTGTGGAGCTCTTTTCCTTTGATGACCCATTCTTTTTTCGGATCGACGAGAATCAGATCCGCGGGGGCGCCTTGGGCAATCTCCTGCTTCCCGAGATTGAAGATGTGATTTGGATTCTCAAAACATAACCGAACGATGTCTGACTGGCGAAGTTTTCCGTCATTTGCAGCCGTGAGCAGCAGTGGCAACATCGTCTCCACTCCCGGAACTCCACTCGGCGCCTTCATTGGATCATCTGAATGTTTTTCGTCGAGCGTATGCGGCGCATGATCAGTGGAAACACAGTCGACTGTTCCATCCGCAATCCCCGCCCAGAGCGCCTCCTGATGTTCGCGTGTCCTGAGTGGCGGATTCATCTTCGCAAGCGTCCCCAATGTCTTATAATCATCCACGGTCAGGAAGAGATGATGCGGCGCGACTTCGCAGGTGACATTCACACCGGTTTTTTTTGCCGCACGAATCAAATCAAGGCCATCCTTTGTTGAGAGATGCGCGACATGCAGATGTGTACCGTACTTTTTGGCTAGAGAGAGAGCATACTCAATGGACTTTACTTCAGACTCCGGGGGCCGCCTCAGTGAATGTACAGCGGGATCACTTTCCACTTTCCGTTTTCCACTCTCCATTTGGTTCGTCTCGTGGTCCTCACAATGACACACCACCACGATCTTGAGCTCCGCGCAGAGCTTGAACGCTTCTTCAATGACGCCATGCGGTGCTTTTTGATCCCCGGTCGAATCATCAAGATACAGCTTGAGCCCGCAGCAGTTCTTTTTCAGTCTCTGCAATTCTTCCGACGTCCCTGTCCAGAGCTCACGAAGTGTTTGTAGATGAATAGGTTCAGTCGCTCCGAAGAAGAAACGGATGTCGCATGTCGGCGCTGACGCACGACGCACTTTATCTGCCAGTGCTGCAACCGTGACTGTCGGCGGAATCGTATTCGGCATCTCACACACCGTCGTCACTCCTCCAGCGAGTGCCGCAGCAGCCCCCGTCGCCATCGTCTCCTTGTGCTCAAGACCGGGCTCACGGAAGTGCACGTGGCAATCGATGAGCCCTGGGAAGATCAAGAGATTATCCGCATCGATGACTTCTGTTTTTTTGGCTTCGGCAAGGTCAGATCCTAAAGCGCTGATCATTCCGTCTTCAATCAGAATATCTATCTTCTTTTGATTATCCGCTCCAACAATCGTGCCGTTTTTGATGAGGACTGAATGTGAAATGGGCATCGTTGTCATCCTAGCAGCATATCGAGCAGCGCCATCCGCACTGGCACACCGTTACGTGCCTGCCGGAAGTACGCGGCGTTCGGAAGCGCATCGACGTCTGTTGCGATTTCGCCCACGCGCGGAAGTGGATGCATCACGGTAGTTTTGCGGCCTTTGAGCATGTCTGCGGTCAGAATGTACTTCAGTTTGAGGCGTTCATATTCCGCGGGGTCCGTGAACCGCTCTTGCTGCACACGCGTCATATAGAGCACATCGCAATCGAGGCCGGCGGCGATGTCATCGGTCTCCGTGAAGGTGATCTTGTGCTCTTTGTAGAAGTCCGTGACCTTCGGGGGCATGGTGAGTTCCTTTGGCGAGATGAGTGTGAAGTGAACCTTGTCGTAGAGACCGAGGAGAAAGCTCAGGGAATGAACAGTTCGGCCATAGCGCAGGTCGCCGACCATCGCGATCTTGATGCCGTCGAGTTTTCCGCATTCCTTTTTGATCGTGTAGAGATCGAGCATCGCCTGCGTGGGGTGCTGTCCCGGTCCGTCGCCGGCGTTGATGAAGGGCACCGGACTCGCTGATGCGGCGCGGTCGGCACTCCCCGCCTCCGGGTGGCGCATCGCGATGATGTCGGCGTACTGGCCAACGATCATCATCGTGTCTTCGATCGTCTCGCCTTTGTACATCGAACTGAACTGGATCCCCTCCGCCGAAATCACATCGCCGCCCAGCCTGCACATCGCTGTCTCAAAGCTCAACCGCGTGCGCGTAGAAGGTTCGTAGAAGAGCGCCGCGAGAATTTTTCCTTTCAGGCGGTCATCACCACCCTTCGCGATCACTTTTTCCATCTCCGCAGCCTTCGTCAAAATGGCGTCCGCCGCGCTCCTCGTGAGCTGCTTGGTGGAGATGAAGTGCTTGAAGGGAAGAGGCATTCTTTGGCTCTACAGTAATCAATTCCACAAGCGGTGTCCACCTATTTTGACACTTTGGGACTTGGTTGTAAGAATGCCATCCAATCATGACTCCCGAACATGCACCATCTGTGAAAACGAACTTTGATCATGCACTCGCGATCAAAGCCGTTGGCAGGTACATCGACATTGAAGAGGGCCCACATGACTGGAAATTACTTGAGCGGGGTACATACATTCCCGTGGCTGAGTGGGATAGTGATACAAAAGGAGAAAGTGTGGACGTGTGGATAGTGATTGCGGTGCGGGGGAACGGCGACCGTTTGGCGATGCACATCGTTGGTGATGAACTACTCTCCGTCATGCTCGTACGGAAAGGCGTAACGTCCGTAAAGCTGCAGCCGCCTTTTGAGGAGCCGGACCCTGTCACACAGAATTCGATAAGCCAGTTTGTCACTGCTCTCGCAGCAATTTTGTTTGCCGCCACGGGCACGTATGCAGAAGCACGCACTGGGGTAATCGGCGGATCAATGAGTGGGGGTGGGACGGTGAAGGTCGGCCAGAGCGCCATCATCCCGAAACCATGGGACCAGGAAGAAGGGGGTGATGATCTTCGATAAGAGCCGTACAATCGATGCGATGTCGACCAGACAAATCGCCTCTTCCACGCTCTGGCAATTTTCCAGCCAGATTGCGATGGCGGCGCTCAGCATCGTGACGGTGAAGCTCGTGGCAATCGGGCTCTCGATCGAACTCGCAGGGAACTACAACACGGCGTATGGATACCTGCAAATCTTCGGTATTCTTGCCGATTTCGGCCTGTATGCCGTCTCGGTCCGTGAAGTCGCGAGAGCCAAGGATCGCGCCATTATCCTCGGGAATCTGATGACGCTGCGTGCGATCATCGTGGCGATCTCGTTGGGCTCGGCGCTGCTGGTCGCGTGGACGATCCCCCACTGGCAGGGTACGCCGCTCCCGCTCGCCATCACGATCGCCGCGTTCGTCCCCGGCTTCACACTCCTCGCGGGAATTCTTCGCACGATCTTCCAGGTCGAGTATCGGCTGCACTACGTGTTCATCGCCGAAGTGACGCACCGCCTTGTGAGTGTATCGCTCACGGCGCTCGCAGTGTGGTGGGCATTCCGCAACTCCACAGATGTTCGCGCGCTCTACGTGCTCCTCGCCTGCGGAGGAATCGGATCGATCACACTCTTCATTCTCTCCGTGATCTTCAGCCGCCGTCTGATTCCTGTTCGCCCGCGATGGGACCCCGCGATCATGAAGCACTTGCTGCGCCTCTGCGCGCCGTACGGTCTCGCGTTCCTGTGCGTGAGTCTCTATCGGCAGTTTGATGTAACACTGATCGGGCTGTTGCGCCCCAATGACTATGAGCTGCAGAACGCACATTATGGCTTCGTGCAGCGGATGATGGACATGGCGTATCTGCTCCCAACGTTCCTGCTGAACTCCACACTGCCGATATTGAGTGAACGCGACGCGAAGGGCACTGACACGCGTGATTTCCTTGGGAAAATTCTGCTCGCGATTCTCCTGGTTGGCATTATCTCCGCGCTCTTCTCCGCACTCTGGTCACGGCCACTGATGCAGATGTTGACGACCAACCAATACCTCTCGACTGCAACGTCACCGGGATCCGACACCGCGCTGAGACTGCTCTCAGTTTCGATGCTGATGAATGGCCTGCTCACATTCAGCTTCTATGTGCTGCTGACCAAGCACCGGTGGAGACCGCTCGTGATGACACTGATGATTGGCGTCGTGCTCTCGCTCGTCAGCAACTTTCTCCTGATCCCCACATGGGGCTTTGTCGGTGCCGCGACGACCTCGATCATCGTGCACGTCACGCTTGCAGTACTCCTGCTCCCACAGGCGCTCCGTGCAATGCCCGCACGTATTTCCGGCGCAATGTTCCTCCAATGGATCACGTTCTCACTACTTCTGCTCGGCTTTCTTGTCGTCGCTCAACCGCTACTGCGGAACTCCCTGATGACTGCGGGGATGCTGATCGTAGCGACGCTCTGGATGGGGATTTGTGTGTGGGTAACAGGGTTGGCCAAAATGCTGCGGATATGATAAAATGTTTGGATTTATGTCGCGTACATCTTTCCGAATCGCACTGCTTGTTACTGCTCTCGCATGGCCGCTTTCGGCATTTGGGGCAGTCCCGGGCAATGTGACCGGGCTCTCGGCGCGACACTCCGGCGGTCAGGTCTCCGTGCATTGGGAAGCTCCAGAGAATGACATCACCGCATACAGAATCTATTTCGGACAGAAATCGATCTTGGGGAACGATGGCGCATATGACGATTTCGAAACGACGAGCGGGAAGAATACGGATTTGATTTTGAGTGAAATTCCGCCGTATCCCGAAGTGTTCCTGGCCGTGACGGCGGTCAACAGCGGTGGTGAGGAAAGCGCGTCGTTCATTGAAGAAGTGCAGCTCACCCTTGGGTCGGATGGTGACGGTGCGGCGTCGAAAAGTTCGGATCAGAACATGGTTGATGTGCCTTCACCGTCACGCAAGCAACGGGAGTCGAACACCGTCGGACTTCTCAGTGCGACATCGCAGTCTCCTACGCTCCTGCAGCTTACATTCAGCGCCCCTGTTACTGTTGGACTCGAGCAGGCGGTGAACGCATTCACCGTGCTGGACGCTGTCGGAGACGGGCTCGTCCTCAAGCGCATCGTTCTGGAGGGCAATACCGTCACGCTGACGACCGCAAAGCAGGTTCCCGGACGCAAATACGTGATCCGCGTGAATGAAGTTGTCCAGGGAGTTCCCTCCTCCGGAAATTTGGTCCCGGTGGACAGTGAGAGGAACATCCAGACGTTTACGGGATTTGAAGGGGCGGCTGGAACGGAAATCGCAGCATCGGTCATTGAGCCGACCACGGTAATGAAGGCGCCATCGATTGGGAGACAGTCGTCAGGAGGACTTTCGTCGTCGGGACTGCCGATCGTAGGTATTGCAATGATTGGAGGGGCGGGAGCCGGATGGAGATGGATGAAAAAGAGGAAATGTTCCACGGAGGCGTAGAACCGAATTGATGGCTTCGTAGAGAGGATATCTGAGGATCTGAAAAAGATTTTTTCTGAGCGCTCTGGAATCGCGATGACGCTGAGAAGATGGTGATTGCATGCCTATATTTTTTCGTCATCCAGCACTCTGTATATGTGCACTATGCGCTGTAGGAATTCTTCTCTGCATGCATGAACTGATGTTGATGCCCGACGGTCGCCTTCACATCTATTTCATGGACGTCGGCCAGGGCGACAGCGCCCTGATCATCACTCCCTCGGGCAAACAGATCATCATCGACGGTGGTCCCGCCGAAGGTTCCGCACTCGCTGAGATCAGCAAGCACATGCCTTTTTTCGACCGGACGATCGACATGCTCGTGTTGAGTCACCCACACCTCGACCACTTGTTCGCGTTCCCGGAAATTCTTCGCCGCTACCGGGTCGGACGGGTTCTCATGACAGGTGAGCAGGCGACACTCCCGCGCTACCAGGAATTTCTTGGACTGATCAAAGAGCAGCGCATCCCGATTCTACTGGCCGATCCCACAAAAGACATCGACTTCGGCGACGGCATCACCCTCGATATCGTCTGGCCGAAGCCAAATCTTTTCGGTAGTACGTCAGATGGGAACAACACATCTGTGATGCTGCGGATACTGACTGCGTCAGGATCTATCTTTTTCTCTGGCGACGCGGAAGAGCCGGAGGAGCGCGCGGCGTTGATATCCGGCGCAGATCTTTCCGCAACAATCCTTAAAGTGGGTCACCATGGCAGCAAGACGTCATCGGGGACGGGATTTCTCTTAGCCATCCAACCATCTACGGGCGTCATCTCCGCGGGGAAGAAAAATCAATTCGGACATCCACATGCGGTCATTCTCAATCGCTTCAAGGGTTTGGGGATTCCTTTGAGAGCGACGGCGTGGGAAGGAATGATTGAGGTGGAATTTTAATAAGGGGACCGAAGGGACCGACGGCGCCGAAGGGGCCGAGGTGACATTTCGTCGGTCTCCTCGGTTTCCTCGGTCCCATCGGTGCCCTACCGCCACCGAAGCGTTAGCCGTAAACTGCTTGGGTGAAAGCTCTCCTACTGCTCGCCGGCCGTTCGCGCCGCTTTTGGCCCCTCGCCGAGAAGTCCCTCTTCCCGATCTGTGGAAAGACGCTCGCGGAACATCAGATTGAGACTCTACGCAAAGGCGGATGCACGGATATCACGCTCGTCGTGGGAGCACACAACAAGAAGGAATTGAAGAAGCTCTTCCCAAAGCTCCCGCAGATTGAACAGAAGAACCTCGATCATGGAATGCAGGGGGCATGTCTGAGTGCCCTTCCCAAAATGAAGAACGGACCAATTCTCATTGTTTCTGGGAATGATGTGATTGATCCTGATGCACTTGTTGCTCTGCGGAAAGAATCTCTGAAGCCGAAGACGGACGGGGTGATTCTCGCACGGAAAGTGAAAACATATTTCCCTGGCGGATACCTCACTGTGAAAGGTGGCCGGGTGATGTCGATTGTGGAGAAGCCTGGAGAAGGAAAAGAGCCGAGCAAGCTCGTGAATATCGTTGCGCATATTCACAATGACCCGGCTGCGCTGCTTGCCGCACTGAAGTCTGTGAAGAATCACCGGGATGATGGATACGAGCAGGCGCTCCACTCACTCTTCAAAACGAAGACCTACCGTACCGTTCCCTACGAGGGCTTCTGGCAGCCGGTAAAGTACCCGTGGCATCTGCTCCCTCTCCTCGAACATTTCCTCTCCGGGATCAAGAAATCCTCGATTCATGCCTCTGTGAAAATCCATCCCTCAGCCGTCATTGAAGGGAATGTGGTGATTGGTGAAGGAACGCGGATTCTGCCCCATGCGACGGTCGTCGGCCCGTGCGCGATCGGCCGCCACTGCATCATCGGCAACAACGCGCTCGTCCGCGGCTCCAGTATCGGCGATGATTGCGTGGTCGGATACAACAGCGAAGTGAAGGGGTCGATTCTCGCGGGTCCGGTCTGGACGCACATGACGTACCTGGGAGACTCGATCATCGGACGCAATGTTTCCTTTGGTGGAGGATCAACGACGGGGAACCTCCGATTGGATGAAGGAGAGATCTCGTCGATGGATGGTGAAAAAACAATATCCACCGGCCTGACGAAGCTCGGCGTCATTGTTGGTGACGATTGCCGGCTGAGCGTCCAGATGGCGAGCTATCCCGGTGTGAAGATCGGCCATGGAACGTTTGTATCGGACTGCGCACTGCTGCGCACCGATGTCCCCGACAGCAGTTTCGTCACCATAAAGGAGGGCATCATGCAGATCCGGCCGAATAAAATGGCTGTCCCGAAGAATGAGGCGCGGGCACAGTACCGAAAGAACGTGTGAAGTCCCCACATCGTTGTGGATAAAGGGATGTATGGGATTTTTGATGAAACAATCCCTCATCCACATCCATAAATTGTTCTTGGCTTTATTAAGCCAAACTTCTATACTTCACCTCTTTGTCATTCCTTCATAGATCTTTTCCACAGCTTTTCCACACCCGCCCCACACAATAAATATGCTCGTTCTGCGCTCTCTCTGGAAATTTTTGATTCCACCCCTCTCTTTCTACCAATTCTCCACAGCCCACACTGTGAATGTGAATGAAAAAGAAGAGTTCTTGATGATGATGAATTCGGTATATAGCTTTATGTCTTATACTATCACCCCATGAAGTTTTCCTGTTCTACCTCCGATCTCCTCCAGTCGCTACAGCTTGTCAGTCGTGCGATTGGAAGTCAGCAGGCCCTGCCGATTTTGGGGAATATTTTAATTGAGGCACAGGGAAGGCGATGCACAGTCAGTGCGACGGATTTGGAGTTGAGTATTATCACAAGTTTTGAAGCGAAAATTGAAAATGAAGGTTCAGTAACAATTCCTGCTAAAGCGATCCTCAACTTCGCTCAATATAATAATGACCCAGAGGTCCTTTTAGAGACGAGTGAGGGGACAATCCTTAAATGTACCTCCCAACACGCAAAAACCTCCATTGCAGGAGAGGCGGCCAGTGAATACCCGACAATAACCGCAGTGGAAAAACAGACGGCCTTTACTCTTCCTCTCACCCCCCTTCTCCACGGGCTCCACCTTGTCACATTCGCCTCTACACGGACAAGTTTACGTCCCGTCCTCTCCGGTGTGTACCTGCGCAGTGAGAAGAATTCCATCATCCTCGTGGCAACAGACAGTTATAGGCTTTCGGAGTACACCGTCCCAACGTCGGTTGGTGGAGCCGAAATCTCCTGCATTATCCCCACAAAAATTCTCGAGGAATTGAAGGTGATGCTATCCGGAACCCAGCGCGGGTCTTCGACCCGCGATAAAGAAGAATCTAAATCCAAGAAAACCAAAAAAGATGACGACCAGGGCGCTTCAACTCGCGATCAGGAGGAACAGGTTCAGGTAACCCTCAGCAAGCAACAAATCGAACTCCAATACGGCCACACCCGCCTCCTCTCGCGCCTCATCGACGGCAAGTTCCCCAACTACGAGCAAATCTTGCCAAAAGAGACGGCCACAACCATTCACTTCTCCGTCGCGGAGCTGACGACAGCCGTCAAACGCATGCACTACTTTGCAAAAGAGATGAACAACAATCTCACGTTCCACGTGAGCAAGTCCCAGACGCGCGTGGCGACCCCCCAGACGCCCGTGGGCAAGGACGAAGCCTTCCTGGGGACCGAAGTCACCGGCAAGGATAACAAGATCGCCCTGAGCTCCAGTTACCTCCTCGACTTCCTCGGTCACCTGGACGGCGATGCAATCGAAATGCAGATGACCGATAGCACCCACCCCGCACTCTTCCTCATTCCAGGGAACAAGAACTACCTACACCTGGTGATGCCGTTGCGGATGCAGGAAGAGTGATGGTCTGTGTGTTTGGGCTATTGCCAAAATTAATAAATTTGTTATAGTAATTTTATGGCTATCGACGTTCCCAATTTCCGGGCCAGATTGCCTAAAAACCTGAATTCTCTGCTTCCGGATGCTTATGCAACATTGGTCAGTGAATTCCAGAACAACGACGACAAGCGACTGAGTGATGCGCAAAGAACAATATTAAAAGTCGCGGATGTGAGCACTGCAAAATTACTCCTTGTTACTAAAAATGAGATAGGGGTTCAACTATCAGAGACCTTTGTACTGCCCGAAGTGGAATTTCAACTCCATTTCTCCTGTAAAAATCCACCGACCAATATTCCAGGGTATGCAACCATAGAATTCAGTAGCAATGTGAGGCTTGCCGCTGAAACCACGAAAAAATTACTCATGAAACTTCTCCTGGATCCACTCATCGCTGTTATGAACAGTGCTGCATACGGGGCACAAATAAAGCGATCTAGGATGAAGCCAGGCGATATTTCATTTCTCCATAGTCATGTGCACGCTGCGGCTGCGTTAATCACAGACATTCTCAAGGAGCACACCCCAGGGCAGGAAATCAACATGCACTGCTACGAGCAAGCACGACGCGATTGAGCTGTACAAAATTCAATCCTCGGTGTAAGCTAGCCATATATTGAGATCACCTCATGCGGGTTCGCCGCAGAGGCTTTCGTCAGTTTGTGACGGAAGACGGCATTTTCGACGTCATGCTCCCCTCTCTCCTCTTAGGAAAGGACACTCACCGGGATCTCGCAGCCCTCCTCCAGAAAGAGGGCGATTTGACGATTTCGGGCGCCTCAAACGAAACAGCGAAAGCGATGCTCACGAGCCATCTTCTCGAGTTCAATCCGCGGCGCGGCTTTCTCGTTACGCAGACCGAAGAGTCCGCCGATGCGCTGCGCCACTGGCTGCAATTTTTTGAGTGTGGGGCTTCCATTCTTCATCCTGTTGAAGACGCCGAAGGGAATATCCAGCCCGAGAACCTCCAGCAGTTTTTGATGGCGATGGATACCGATGGCGACACGCAAAATATTTTCGTAATGTCACGGCAGACGTGGGATGCGGAATTTCCATCAATGGAAGAGCTGACGGACGGGATGATCACACTCAAGGTCGGCGCGAAGATCGACTTCACGAAGTTCTTTGAATCTCTCATCGAGCGCGGATACTCCCACGGCGATGATCTCTACCTGAGTCCGGGCGAGTACCGACGCATTGGTGATGTGCTTGATATTTTTCCGATTCAGTCAGCGAACCCGTACCGCGTGGCATTCGACTTCGAGACCGTACAGAAGATTTCGGCTGTGGATAGCGACGATCTCTCCAAGACCAGTGACGGCGGGAAAGAGCTCAGAATCTTCCCGGCGGCGTATGCCAAGCGCATGCCACTGCACGGACAATTCCCAGAGGGGGCGTTGCTGATTCTGGATGATCAAGATGAACTTGAGGTTCCAACGCTGATTCCAACTCTCAACTTCACCGCGTTCCCGGAACACGCCAAACATCACGCGCATCTTCGATACCTCTCCGTCCTCAAGTTCTACACACTCACGGACTTTCTGAATGATGTGCGCGACAAGTTGACGCAGAACTGGACACTGCTTGTGGTCACCAAGCGCATGGATGAACTCGAAGAAATTTTCAAAGAAGAACACGTCGCGCACACAACAAAACCCGAACGGCGCGAAGGTGCCGTCACGCTGATCCATGCGGATGAACATGACCTACTCCCCCACTCGCTCCAGAATCCCGATCTGCATTCGGCGCTTCTGACTGACCGCGAGATATTTTCGCTACGCAAAGCCGGAAAACAGCGCAGCATGGCCAAACTCGCGCTCGACTTCATCACGTCGCTGCAGCCGGGAGACTTTGTCGTGCACATGGAACACGGCATCGGGCACTTTGAAGGGATGACGCAAAAAGAAATCGACGACGTCAGCCGCGAATATCTTGAACTCACGTACGCCGAAGGCGACAAACTCTTCGTGCCGGTCGATCAGGCGGATAAACTCAGCAAATTCGTGCACGAAGAAGGCGAGGAGCCGGTACTCACGCGCCTCGGCACGATGGAATGGAAGCGCGTGAACGAAAAATTGCGGGCGGAGACGAAAGAAATCGCAAAGGAGCTGCTCAATCTCTACGCGAAGCGGGCAAAAAGTCGCGGTCATGCGTTCGGCGAAGATTCCGATCGTCAGCAGAAGTTTGAGTCAGCCTTTCCGTACACCGAAACCCCCGGCCAGCTGAAGGCGATTGAAGACATCAAAAAAGACATGGAGTCTGAGCATCCCATGGACCGGCTCGTGTGCGGCGATGTTGGCTTTGGCAAAACAGAAGTCGCCATGCGCGCGGCATTCAAGGCGGCGGAGGCGGGCAAGCAGGTGGCGGTGATTGCGCCGATCACGATTTTGGCCGACCAGCACTTCCGCAACTTCGTTGAACGCATGCAGGCATTTAACATCAAGATCGACATGATGAGCCGGTTCCGCAGTGTCGCGGAGCAGCGGGTGACGCTCGAGAAACTCCGGAAGGGCGATGTGCAGATCGTCATTGGGACGCACAGGCTCCTCCAAGATGACGTCGTGTTCCATAATCTTGGACTCGTTGTGATCGATGAAGAGCAGCGGTTCGGCGTAAAGCAGAAGGAGAAATTCAAAGAGATGCGCGCGTCGGTCGATATTCTCACCCTCACGGCCACGCCGATCCCGCGCACGCTGAACCTGGGCCTCCATAAACTCCGCGACATCACCACCATCACCACGCCGCCCCCCGGCCGCCTCCCGATCATCACCGAAGTCCGCAAATATTCCGATGAACTTACGCGTCAGGCGATCCTCGCCGAGGTTAAACGCAAAGGGCAGTGTTTCGTGCTCCATAACAGAGTCGAAACGATCGACGCTTTTGCACAGAAGCTCCGCGCCCTTGTCCCCGAAGCGACGTTCATCGTCGGTCACGGGCAACTCAAACCAGAAACACTCGAAGAACGGATCGTTGCTTTCAAAGACGGCAAGTACGACGTGCTCGTCAGCTCTACGATCATCGAAAACGGCATCGATCTTCCGCGGGCAAACACCCTCATCGTCAACGAAGCCGAGCGGTTTGGCCTGAGCCAGCTCTACCAGTTGCGCGGGCGTGTGGGTCGCTCAAAAGTGCAGGCCTACGCGTACTTCCTCTATCACAGCCAAAAACTCAAAGATGATGCCAAGAAGCGTCTGCGGGCGATCGTCGAAGCCTGCGAGCTCGGTTCGGGCTTCCAGGTCGCGATGCGTGACCTCGAGATCCGCGGTGCGGGTGAAATTCTCGGTGCCAGTCAGTCAGGGACGATGCAAACCGTTGGCGTGAGTCATTACCTGCGCCTGCTCAAGAATGCGGTTGAGGAACTCCGCAGCGGCGGACATGAGGAAGTGGAGGAAGAGACGACGGTCGAGATCCAGCTGCCGGTCGAAGCACTGATCCCATCGCACTACATCACGGACAATGAAGAGAAGATCAGCATCTACCAAAAACTCGCGGGCAGCGAAGATGAATCTATCCTCAAAGAATTCGAGGCAGACTTGCGTGAAGAATTCGGCGAGATGCCGGTGCAAGTGAAAACCCTCTTCCAGATTCTGCGGCTCCGCATGGCATGTCGGAGGTCGGGAGTCACGCGCGTGAAATCCGAAGATGAGGGCAAAGTTCGCAACATCGTCCTCACCCTCAGTCCGCGCGTCACGGCAAAGGAAATCATGCAGCTGCTGCAGAGCAATCCCCAGTGGAAGATCAGCGGGTCGTCACTCCGGATTGCGGAGACCGCACTGGAGCAGAAAGCGTCGAAAGGCGATTGGATACAGAAGCTGACGGAAGAGGTGGCACTGCTGCAGCGGAAGAAGGAAAAGAAGGTGCAGGAGCCAAAAGAGTGAGAAGAGGTGGTAAAAAAAGATTGCTACACCAAGCGCTCGACAATTCCCGTAGAGGAAAACTTCACAGCATACGCACGCGCGGCTTTCTCGGCGCTGATGATTTTCCGCAGGCGTTTTCCGACATAGTGCACCGCCGCGCCGTCATCAATCGCGATGCCGGGTTTCATCTTCCCGGATTTTAGGAATTTTTTGTATGCGGGTTTGCGATCCTTCTCACCGTCGTAGTGCGGACAGCAGCTTCCTTTGAGAAATCCGAGACATTTCAGCGGCATCAGTTTTCCTTCCCACGAATCCGTGACACCTTCCTGGAACCAGCAGATCGCACCGGCGCTGGTGCCGGCGAGAACGATTCCTTTTCTCCATGCTTCCCGGAGAATTGTATCGATCCCCCACTCACGCCAGACGGCGAGCATGCTTTTGGTGTTGCCTCCACCCACGAATATCGCGTCTTGTGCGAGGAGGATTTTGCGGAGGTCAGGCGTTTGTTCAAAGAGGGGGATGTGGGAGGGGCGGCAGCGAAGACGCGAGAACGTCGCGTAAAAATGCGTGATGTAGCGCGATGAATCCCCTGTTGCCGTTCCGAGGAAGGCAATACGGGGATTATTGGCTTTGGTTTGCCGTAGAATGTACTGTTCAAACACCGGCTTTTTTCCCGACTTTGCGAACGCGTGCCCGCCGATGGCGATGATCTGCGGAGGTTTCATAGAGCACGATTTTATGCTAGAATGATGAGAAACACACAATTCCATGACGACACCCCTCCCGCCACCGCCCGCACCGCCAAAAATTCCCACAGGTCGCGAACTCTACGATGCGATGATGAACCATTTTGAGCCGGAACTGACGACGGCGATGGCGCCGACGCTCGCAGAGAAATATAAAAATGAATCCGTGGAGGACAAGGCGGCGCGCATGAGCCGCTACGAGCTTGCATTCGAACGCTGTGACAAAGCATACAACGAGTACATGGAAACGCTTGATACGCAGGTGACGCGCTACCAGCGTGAGGCGTTTGCGCACGCGGAAATGTCGGACAGGCAGCAGGACGAAGGATTTCTTGATCATCTCAGTACGCTCTTCAAAACCGCGGCATGAAGCTCAACTCTTTCCACTGCAGGCATTCATTCGGTGAACATCGAACCATCGCGCTCTTCGGGAACCCGGAAATGCGCAATTCCGAAGCGGATCTGCAGGCGCAGATGGAACGGAAAGATTCCGGACAGGAGAGCCAAAAGAAGTCGACGGAGAGGAGAGAAAAACTGACCGAAGACAGGCTCGGCGAGCGCATGGCATCCACGCTCAAGCGCTTCGAAGGCGGAACGAAAGCGCGTCAGGATCGTCTGACCCAGGTGCAAAATCGCGTCGGCCAGACGCAGAAGATCGCGGCCCTGGATCATCCTCACGTCGACTCACCTCAACAGACAAAGGAAGTGCGCTATGAGACAAAAGAGCAGTTTGAATCCCGCAAGAGGGCCAATGACCTGGCCAATGTTCTTGTAGGTGAGCCATTGCTCTCCTCGGAGAAAACAGAAGTACAGCAGCACGGCCCCGACGTGCGGACGGTCAATGCCCCCGGTGCGGCGAAGACGGGCGCAGAGCAGCAGGCCAAGGCCGCTCCCAGCGCCAGTGCCCAGTCGGGTGCCAAACTTGCGGCGGATTCCGGAGAGAAAAAAGCGGCACAGCAGAAGACTGTCGCAGAAACAGGCGTGCCGGAAGCACAGGGCCGTCGTACGACGTAATCATTAGGAAAAAACCGTCTATTCTGGTACAATACTCCGATTCCTCCAACACAAACCCAACACCCAATGACCACTTCCGCTCTCCAGGACCAGCTCTTCGCCGACGTGGCCGGCTACAGCCTCTCGGCACTGGGCAAAATCGCGATTGATCGCGAGGACGATCCGGCTCTCACCTACGGTGAATGCACGCCGGAGACCGTGGAGCAGATCCTCTCGCTCACGGGAGCAGGCGAAGGCGATGTGCTCTGCGATCTTGGATCAGGTACGGGGAAATTGGTGATCTACGCCGCATTCCTTGCGCCACTCAAAAAGTCCGTGGGCATTGAACTGCTGCCCGAGCTGCATGACGCTGCGCAAATGGTCGCAAGGCGGTACCGAAAGGAGATCCAGCCGCAGCTCACTGACGCCCGCCGTGACACACAGCTCGAATGCCGTCTCGGCGATCTCTTCGATGCTGATATCTCCGACGCCACAATCGTCGTCAGTCACTGTTGCACCTGCTTCAATGACACGATGATGCAGCGTCTCAGCGACAAGCTCGAGACCTGCAAGCCCGGCACACGCATTGTCACCGTTACCCGCCCGCTCAACTCCTCCGCCTTTGAACCTCTTAGCGTCGCCGCCTGCGAAATGGGTTGGGGGCAGGCGACGTTGAATGTGTATCGAAGACGTTAATTTGCATTTCATTCCCATCATTTCTATGACCGCCACCGAGCTCCATGATCTTCTGTTCGGCGCCGTACAGGGCTACTCGCTCTCCGCGTCCGGACGTTCCAAGGTTGGTCGCGAGGCTGACCCCGTCCTCACGTACGGCGAGATCACGCCGGAGTCGGTGCAGTACATGATGGAAATGACCAACCCGCAGCCCGGCGAGATCTTCTATGATCTCGGTTCCGGAACAGGCAAAGCAGTAATCTTCGCCGCGTTCCTCGCGCCCTTTAAGCGCGCCACCGGCATTGAACTGATCGACGATCTCTTCCAGTCGGCAAGCGAGAGTGCCGCGCGCTACCACAACGAAGTGAAGCCGTTGCATCCGGAAAAGAACGATCAAGAGGTGAACTTCCGCTTCGGCAGCATGTTCGACCACGATACTTCCGACGGCGACGTCTTCTTTACGCACTGCACGTGCTTCGATGACCCAATGATGGACCAGATCAGCCGCAAGCTCGAGGCCTGCAAGCCCGGCACGCGCGTGATCACCGTTACGAAAGGTCTCACCTCCCCCGAATTCGAACTGCTCCACTCGACGCCCTTCCGGCTCGGATGGGGAGAAGCGACCCTATGCTTCTATCGGAGGAAATAGCGTAGATCTTCGATCTGCGATCTTCAAAGTAGTCCCCTTCCAAGGTGCTTTTGAACCTATTTTCGGGTTCCTTGATGATTGTTCCTTGATGATTGATGATTCACGTATGCCGGGGTGGCGAAATGGCAGACGCGCCAGCCTTAGGAGCTGGTGGGAGCAATCCCATGGAGGTTCAAGTCCTCTCCCCGGCACCATCCGGCTCCGTCCGGCTGCTCTAAGCAGCCGAGACTACGCCGAGATTATTGCTTCATAAACCGGATGCCGCGGCGTAGCACCGCAGTGCGAAGCCGGGCTACCAAATAACCGGCTCAAATATCCCTTTGGTATCCGGTCCTTTATAGACTGCGAGAATTTCCAATCCGTCGACCGTCACTGCATGGGCTTTGCGGTCTTCCGGGAACACATGTTGATAGTCATGCGCGCGGAAATTGTCGAGGATGTAATCGGCTTTGTTGGGCGTGGTGAAATACAGACGACTCCAGTCTGCGATGGGGAGTGTGTCAGCTGCAGTTTTGCCCACTCTCGCTGCTGTGAAGACATTGATGTGATCTCGCGCGTCATTCTTTACGATCCACTCGAGTCCTGCGCGATAGCTGAGTCCCCAGTAATCCAGATCGAACTGACCGTCGATAAACTGCGATGGGATGCTGAAATATGCGTATTCGAACGGATGATTGCGGAGCATCCACGTACCCGTCGAGACGATCTGCAGTCCAATCAACGCAGGCGCAATCCAGTTCTTTTTTGTGACTATGCCAATCCACACCACTCCTTCCAGTGCGATCAAGAGGAATGCCGGATAGAGGAAGAGCATATGCCGCCACCCGTCAAATATGCCGATGGGGAGAATCGTCAGCGCGATCACTGGCAGTGAAAACCAGAGGAGGGCGAACAATTGAACTCGAATCCATCCGGCTTCGTCTCGGCGCCCCGGCGCCGGACTATCCGTCTCGGCGCGGCCGAGCCGCGACGGACGCCGAGATATGAGCGTCAGAAATCCAATCAAAAAGAAGATGGAGTACATCACCGGCGTCGTGATGCCGATCCAGACGGGGAGAAAATGCCACGGGACGCCGACGGAGGAAAATGATTCACCAAAATAAAAACCGCCACCGGAACGTGAGGCGGTATTGAGGAATGCGTTGATGATTCCCTGTATCGGATGATTCCAGAGCAGCGGCCAGACAAGGATGAGGGCCAGAGCCAGGGTGAGGATATAGACGGCAGTCCACTTCATGGAAATTTTCCACGGCTGCATACAGGTCCACAGAAATGCCATTGCCAATATCGGCATCATCAAGCCAAAAACACGCATGCTGATCAGCAGTGCGGTCACGAGAATATGCGCGCCGAATCTCATCATTGTTCTCTTTTCCAAAAAGAGCAGCAGTGTCAGCGCACTCAACGAAAAGAGCATCATCGCGGGAATGTCTTTGGGATTGTAAAATCCATGCGCGAAAAGACGGGGGCTGGCCATAAACATCACACTCCCGAGGAGCGGCAGCTTCCAATCATGGAATCGCAGTCTCGCAGTGTGATAGAACGTGACCACCGTTACAAAGAACATGCCGAATGTGATCAGATGCCGCACGAACCAAATGTCGGCGCCGTCCGTAAGGCCGAGTAGTCGTTCAACGCCATGCAGCACCATCGGGATCGCGGGATTGAAAAACGACCAGTCCAGTTCCGTCGGGATCGTACCAGTGCCAAAAAGATAATTGAAAGCATCACTGCCAAATTTCCGGACAGCAGCTTCGTCGGCGGAAACGCCGTAGTCACGATGCAGCGCGATTCCTACAACGAAAAAAAGGAGAAAAACGTAGAACACCACAACCGATCCCCACCGCTGTGGAAAAAATCTCTGGAACAGATGGCGCATGATCCGCATTCTGCGCTACCCGAAGACGTTTTTGAAGATGGAACAGAATGTTGCCCATCGCAGAATTCATTGTTCAATCCTATCCATGCCTCTAACCAATCCCCTCCTTTTTTGGTATAATAGTTGGATTTCACACAAACATTCATGGCTGCCACAGCAGACATCACCATCCCCACCGGAGACGAGCTCTACAACACGCTCATGGCGAACATCGAAGTCGATCTCATGACCGACCAGCTCCCGTTGCTCGATGAGAAATACAAGAATGAAACTCCGGAACAGGCGCGAGTCCGCGCCGTGCGGTACGAAAAAGCATTTGCCGAGTACGACAAGCGGCTGAATGCGTACCTTGCCGCGCTGGAGGCCGAAGTGCGTGAGCACCAGTCGGCCGCGCGCAAATCACTCGAGCATGAGGAGCGGACCAGAGAAGAGCAGAAACTGGACACCCTTGCACAAGCAATACAGACAATTTAATTCCCCCTCTTCGTATGGATGCCAATAACAATCTCGACAATGCGCAGAAGAAGCTCGCCGAAAGCCTCAAGATTGGCGGGGAGGGAATGCAGCTCCTAGGCGATCATCTCAACGAGACTGCAAAAACCCACTGGGAGGCAGCTGTGAAAAAGACGAATATCGGCCTGGAACATGCCGGGAAATTCCTTGGCCAGCAGGCTGGTAACGCGGAGCAGGTGCTGGAAGCGATCAAGCCCGAAGCCCAGCAGCTCCTCAAAACAATTGAGGCCCTCCCGAAAACTCTCAATGACGCTGCTCAAAACTCTCCCCAGATTCAGGCCTTCATCAATAATGATCTCCCGCGTCTTCGCAATATCGCCGGAGACATCGTGCAGGGGGCAATGCCCACCGATGAACAAATGAAGACGCTCAATGATGCTCTCAAGCAGGTCGTTGCTTTGGGAGTGGAGGTTCCGGGCGTCATGCGGACGAGCGTGGCAGAGTTGGGACAGCTTGTGACAAAAGGAATCGGAGCAGTGCAGAACCCCGATAACTGGCAGGAGATTGGTAAACAGGCAGTCAGTACTTACAATACCGGCGTTGAGAAAGCGAAATTCGGGTACCAGGTTGTTCAGACACTCGGTGAGGATGCCAAGCGCGGTTTCGACACTGGTATCAAATCTGCAAAAGAGACCTATGAAGCCATCGCGAAATCCGATCGTGTTCAGGAAGTGCTGAAGACGATGCAGTCTCTGCAGAAAACTGTCCAGGATACGGCTGATAACTCTCCCCGAGTGCAACTTGTTCGCAAGCAGATTCAGCAACTTGGCAAAATGGCCGATGAACTCCGGGCGGGTTTTACGCCTACCGACGAGGAAATCAAAACGTTCAACGATGCTCTCAAGTTTAGTGCTCAGGTCGGGCAGACTCTCGCGGGAGATGTGAAGCGGGGTCTGGAAACCGGAGTGAAGAACGCGAAGCAAACATATGAAAACGTCGCAAATTCTAATCAGGTGAAGTTTGGCGTTCAGGTGGCGCAGACGCTCAAGGATGATGCTTCGCGCGGTATCCGTAACGGCGCGGGGAGAGTAGCCCGCACATGGCGCGCAGTACGCGGCTTCTTTGGTGCTTAACGAGTCCATTCACTTCTCTCGTGCATATGCATACTCCATTCACTCGCCAGGCATTCCCCATCGCAACGTTCGCCGAGCGTCGATTGCTCCGGGATAGAGAAACGGAGCAGAATACCGATCAGCCGCTGAGCAAGCGCAGTCAGGATTTGGTGAAATCTGCGGGGGAAGGCACGAATAAACTCGATGAGGCAACCAATCAAAATGCGCAAACGACATTGGCCCGGACGCAAAAGCGGATTCAGGAATTCCGGGCGCGACAGAATCAGACACAGCAGTCCCCGGATGCTCAACAGCAGGGTGCGAAAAAGACCGGGCAGGAGTTCCCCCCACTCACCAAGGAAGATCGCGAGAATATCGAAAAGTCCGCCGCCAATCTTCCGGAGGACATTCGCGGGATGACCACCGATCTGGTGAGCGAAATCCGCAATCCCGAAATGCGGAGGTTGGCGCTCGGAATCATCATTCTCGTCGCGATTTTCACGAAGTTGCGTGCTTCGCGGCAAACTACTCCTCAGTTTGGAACCAATAATCCGAACACCAACGTCAACACCGGCACAAACGCACAACCGGGCGCCCCCAGAGAAACACCGGCAAATCGCGTCGATCAGCAGGTGAAATTGCAGGATGCCAGCAACAAATCCTTCGAAGCCGCACAGAAGAGCGTTGAGGGCACTCCCCCAAATCGGGCAGACCAGGCCCTCGTGAAGGTCGCGCAGGACAATGTGCAGGCCGAACTGAAGTCCGTGAATGCCCTGATCGGCCCGCCGGCATTGACCGAAGATGAGCGCAAAACATTGAGTGATGCTCAGAGGAAAACTCTCACCGAGCTTCCCGAGCGCCAGAAGTTGCTTCAGGACAGAGTCAAACAGCTTGAGGGGTTTGCAAAGCTCACCGTCGCACCCGCACCGACTCCAAGTGAAACTCCCCAAGAGCAGCTAAAGAAACAAACTGCTTTGACGGACACGGCACTCGAAGCTGCCCGCAAGAGCATGGTGATAATGCCCGCCCCTGCTCCACTCTTCGTGCTCCCAAGCTTTGACAGAGGCATGGTGCAAGGTGCGCAGAAGCAAGTCGATGCGGAACTTGCACTCTTTGGTCGCCTTCCTGCAAGTGAGCAGTTGGCACAAAAAGTCCGGATTGATCTTCTGCAGAAGGCCCTGAAAGAGTTATCAGGATTTTCGACGAACATGCGCGAGGCAACTGCAAAACCCACCGTCGAAACTGTGGCAAAGGATATCGAAGCCGCTGTGAAGGTCGGCCTGATCCCCGAGGGGCGCACCACAACGCTCGATGGCCGTTTTGGCGGCATACAATGCAGACTGAACAGCGGAGCATTTCGCGTCGGAACGCGGGCAATCATTTTCCGGGTCGGCAGCGACTCCGCACCACTGCAGGCTATTGAGAGAACGGGCAATCAACTTTCTCTCAAGATGCAAATACCAAGCGGAGAGCATAGCGAAGTTATCCCTCTCGCCGATCTTGCCCAGACCATCGTCAATCTCAATAACGGTGCGATCGTGACCAGGAATGGCCCGCCCATCGTGACGATGACGCCTGGGCCCGTCGGACCCGTCTGATAGTGAGCACGGGGAACGTCACGTTTTCTTGCCGAGATTCTCCCGCTTCTTTGCGATCTCCGCCTTCTTTGCGTACAGGTCGCGATCAATGTCTGCTTTCTTTTTGCGAGATTGCACCTCAGCCTCATTCTTCTTCTTCGCCGTCTCTTGCTCGCGTTCCCGTTGCCGGTGCTGCTCCTGCGCGACCAGTTCCGCGCGCCGTTTCCCAATCTGCTTCGCAAGTTCATCCAGCCGGGCTTTGCCTGCCGGACCAAGTGACTGAAACTGGGCCTTGCCGCGCATCTCATCGGCGTAGAGCTTCTGTTCCAGATCGCGGGACTCCCGTGTGATGGCATCGCGCTTGCGCAACCCGTCGCGCTCAATGTCGTTCTTGATCCGCAGTTCGTCACTGTCTATTTTGAGTTTTGCATCGCGGGCCGCGCTCTCCAGGCGCAGGATCTCCGCTTTCAGCTCCTGATCTTCCTCATACAACTTGCGCTCCTTCTGCGTTTTGGCCGAAGTCATCGCACGCATAGATTCGAAGAACTTGTGCTGTTTATCCTCGTAGGCGCGGTCTTTTTCTTTCTTCTCCTTCATAACTGCAGCTTCGTCGGCACGGCGTTTTTTATCCCGGATGATTTCCTCTTTCTTCTGCCTCTCCCCCATTCGCCATTCGCGAGCGTGTTCCTTTCCCTCTACTTCCTTCTGGCCTTCTTCCCGCACGAGTTCCGTGCCACGCTCTTCAAAGTCCTGCTGCAGTCCCTTTCGCATCTCCCGGGCGCGTCGCTCTTTTTCCTTCTGCGCTTCGACCGCTTCCAAATTGCGCTCGTGAAATTCCTGCAGAGTCTTCTTCCGTTTGGCGTCATCAGCGGGTTTCGGATCAGACATGAGTCAATGATGCTTCCTTCGCACAGCTCAGGACAAGTCTTTTCGTGTTACGAAGGAAGAACCACGACGCTCGACCCCTCCAAAACCTCATCCAACACCTTCGTCGCGGGTCGCCAGATTTTATTCGAAATCCCTATTTTCCTGCGCAGAGCATCGATGCGCTCAATGGCGTCTTCCACCATCTGTATGTCCAGATCCAGAGGGAGATCACTCGCGAGTTCGCTGGACCACACTTGCGTCACCCACCCCCTGATAATGTCCGCTGATACACTCCAATGTTGTTTTCCAATGGTCTTCATCGCTTTTTGAATGTCCGGTGAGTTCTTCCAGGCGCGATCCACCTGCTTACAAACGAAACCTACGTAGCGATCCCGGGGGTCATGGCAATATTTGTGCTCCTTCAATGCATCCACAATGGAACGCTGCATGTTCCCAGGTCCATAGGTGGTTTGTATGGTTTTTGCGATCAGGCGGCGTGCCTTACGCTGATCGTGTTTGTGAAATTCTGCGACACACTCCTCCGGTGACATGGGACAGCGGAAATCCACATCCAGCTGCTCTCCAAGTTTTTGGCAATAGTATTCAAGAATACTGCGATGCTGGTTATACGAGAATGAATTAAACAGCACGTCGATGGCGTTCGCGTTCTTCGCGATGTTTTCTTCCAGCCCCAACGAGCATGCGACATCCTGCATTGATGAGCTCGGTATCGCCTGAGCATGTCCCGTGTATTTGGCGTCATACGGATCCCAGCCGGTCGCTTCCACGGCCAGTGCATGAGAAAATGTTCTGATTAGAGGGGTTATCATCGTATCCGGTATTTCGTTCATCAGCGTCATGCGCAACATGCTGAACATCCGCTCGTGGGCAAGGCGCCGCAGGTAATACTTTGTTTCCGGTGACAGAATCTCGTCAGATTCCAGCCGGGCACCTTCCATAAACGTAAACACCTGCATATCCACCATTGACTGATTGACGATGGTGTCGAGAGACATCAGCGCGAGGAGCATCTGCTCCTGCCGCGCCTCGTCATCATCAGGCGGATATGCCGAGGAATACATGGCTTGTGTGCGGGTTGCCGCTTTGGCGATTCTTCCATCCGTATCCGTCCCCATCATGTGGATGTAGCGCCCGGCAAATCGTTGAATGAACTTCCCGCCATGCATGCAGCTGTACCCACCCTCATCTTTCGGAGAAGTAATGGTAACAATCCCTTGAAGAAACTCACGAACGTCATTCATATACCCCCTGCGATCCTGTTCCTCGTCTCCAAGATTCAACGGAGTTCCCTTGGCGCTATCCAGGTCGCAAATGCCGCCGGTAAGCGAGACGTTTCCTGCATGCGCAAAACCCAGTGTTACACCGGCGGTATGCATGGAAGCGAAATTCT
>JAHFJP010000018.1:6187-26425 GCA_023245765.1 Candidatus Peribacteria bacterium | reverse complement strand
CCGCAGGTCCCGACGGGCATGAAGAAAGGCGTTTGGATTTCTCCATGTGGAGTGTGAAGTACCCCTCTGCGGCCAAGCGAAGTGCTTTTGTGAAGTTCAAACATACGAGAATACTAGAGTATTAGAATAATAGGACTTCAGGGAGACGAGTTCATCGCCATCCAGTGTCCTATTCTTCTAGTACTCTAATAGTCTATTTAGCCGCCGGCTTCGCCTTGCTGACAATCCGGTCGATCAGTCCGTACGCCAATGCCTCTTTGGCGCTGAGGAATTTGTCGCGCTCGGTATCGAGTTTGACCTGATCGAGCTTCTTGCCCGTGTGGAGCGCGATCATCTCGTTGAGCAGGTTCTTCGTGTTGATGATGTGCTCGGCGTGGATCGCGATATCGGTCGCCTGGCCTTCGGTGCCACCGAGCGGTTGGTGGATCATGATTTCGCTGTGTGGGAGCGCGAAGCGCTTGCCTTTGGCTCCGCCCATCAAGATGATCGCGCCACCAGAGGCCGCCATGCCGAGACAGACCGTCGAAATATCCGGTTGCACGTATTGCATGGTGTCGTACATGGCGAGCGTGGAGGTCACCTGTCCGCCGGGAGAGTTCACGTAGAGGAGGATATCCTTCTTCTGGTTTTCCTTTTCGAGGAAGAGCAGCTGTGCGATCACGGAATTGGCGACGTCGTCGTTAATCTGCGTTCCGAGGAAGACGATACGTTCCTCGAGCAGTCGTGAGTAGATGTCATAGACGCGCTCGCCGAACTGCGTCTTCTCGATGACGGTCGGAACAATGAAGTTGCTGATCGGTGCCCCACGGGAGATTTTGGAGGCGACGGATTGGATGAGGGGATGCATAGGAAGTGGGGCTAGAATAGTAGAGAGATAGGGATTTCTGTTCGTGAATATCATAGCGTTTTTTCAGACATTTCGGTAGTCATGAGTACTTTACATCTCCATGATCGGCTTCAGGACTTCATCGCCAGCACGACTCATCCACTCATCGTTGTGCTCGGTCCAACCGCAAGTGGGAAAACATCCTTCTCCATTGAACTTGCAGCCAACATTCCCGGTGCCGAGATTATTAATGCCGATTCGCGGCAGCTCTATCGTCATTTGGATATCGGCACGGCAAAGATCACGAAAGAAGAAATGCGGGGAATTCCCCATCATCTGCTCGACGTTCTGGATCCGAAGGAAGAAGCGACGGCCGCGTGGTACAAGAATCAGGCGAAGCGCATCATCGATGAAATCCACAGTCGTAAGCACGTGCCCGTCCTCGTCGGCGGCTCCATGCTCTACATCAGTGCGGTGACTGATGATCTGAAGTTTCCGACCGAGCGAGATCTACGACAGTCTCTGCAGATTCGAAAAGAGATGAAACCCAGAGATGATCTCTTCATTATCGGGATTGATCGGCCACGCGATCAGGTGATGGAGCGAATCAATCAACGAACCAAAGAGCTCTTCGATCGCGGGTGGGTGGAGGAAGTTCGCGGGTTGCTTGCAATGGGATGTACGGCAGATGATCCTGCAATGAAGAGTCACGGATATCGGGAGATCATGGATTTCCTCCAGACGGGCAAGCCGTCACTGCCGGAATTACAAGAAAACATTTCGGCGAACAGCCGTCAGTACGCAAAAAGACAGATAACCTGGTGGAGAAATGACTCGCGCATTCAGTGGATCACTCCCACTTAGACGGCATGATAAAAGTCCGGCGCTTCGCGGTTCACCTCCGGATGCGTCCTATTGAAGGCGACTGCCGATGCCTGCAAATTCCTCTCCGTCTCCGGAGCGGCATTCGCGCGTTCGTTGACCACGAACCGCATGACGGCCTCTTTTGTTTCGGGTGTTACGATTCCTTCCCGCAATTGCCGCCGCTGCGCTGCCATATTGCGCACATTGGGAGAACCCTCGCGTCCACCCTCTCTGTTGGGGCCAAGAATTTCGGGATCGTGTGCGCTATGTGGCATAGAAATGGGGGGGAATCAGAACTTGAGCACGTCGCCGTACTGGATCTCCAGTCTACTCTTCATGTCCCAGAAATGCTCGATCATCGTCTGGAGCTGGGGAGACGCATTGGGGGTTGCGGTGCTGCGGAAGTAGCTTTCAATGATGCGTAGCTGGTCAGCAAGGTTCATCAATGCGAAGTCCACGGCATTGCGACCCGCTTCATCGAGCACGTCATAGGCTTTTTGATTGAGAAATGACGAGGGAACTGACGCGTTCAATTCCTTTCGATCAATCATCGCAATCAATTCGGCGAGGAATTTTACATGCTTGTCGTCCATCGTCGTGCCCGTCGCCTGACCGGCCTTCTTCTGGTCGGCTTCGGAGAGGTGTTTATGTTGCGCGATAGCGGACGTGAAATCTGGCATATCGTTCAGTATACCAGTTTTCTCAGCAGAATGCCATCGCCATGCCACCTACTCTCCGTCTCCTGCAAGCAAGGCATCGCGAAAATCCTCCAGCTGCCGGAGGAGTGATTCAAGATGCTGGAATAGGTTTCCTTCGTTGTCATCGATGATGCCGCAAGCATTAGCTGGATTCGGTTGGAGAAACGCATAGTAGTACAACGAACGGAACTGCCATGGAATAGCAGCCAGTGTCAGTTCAAATCCCAGGAGGTGATTCTTTCTAGTTGCATACGTATTCAGAGCTTGATTTGATCGTCCAATTGTATCGATGAGGTCGCTACCGCTGAGAAGCTGATCATGTATCTCGTCCATGGTTTCTCTCGCGGATGCGATTTGAACTTCGACCTCGCCAATAGTTTGTTGTTGCTTCGGAATATGGTCGCTGTCATCTGCCTGTAGCAGATACTGTTCCACGGGCTTCGAGTGCTTATTGATCAATTGTGCAACAAGAACACAACGACATCTCCTACGAAAAATTCGTATCCAATTCGGGGTATTTTCAAGAAGCATCAGACCTTTGTCCAGAAACATCTCAATCTTCATAGCGTGAACCGACAATGGAGGATGCTCAGCTTTCTTCGCCAGTTCAGCGATTCGTATTGTTTGTAATTCCTGAGATCTGGTACACGATTCGAGTGCCCGAAAATGATCGTTAATCCGATTGTCTGATAGAAGCTCTACCATCAAATATGATTATTGTCGTTACTTGTTAACCTGTCAATTTGCCCGTCGGGCTTGTGCTTCCGTTAGACTGAAACAATGCAACTGACCACGCTGCTCCCTGCCGTCTTGCGGACAACCAAGGACTTTGTGGAAGCGCTGGAATTGATGGGCATCCGGACCGTCGAAGATCTGCTGCTCTACCTTCCCCGCGCGTATGAAGACTTGAGTCAGATGCAGACGATTGCGACGGCCCAGGTCGGTGAGAAGGTGACGATTCGCGGGACGGTTGATCAAACAAAGGTCGTCAGAATTCGTGGGGGCAAGCAGATTGTCACGGCACAATTTACGGATAGTGACGGTGCGACTGCGGAAGCCGTGTGGTTTAACCAGCCCCATATCAAACGAATGATCAGTGACGGCGATGAAGTGGTGCTCACAGGCAAGCTCACATTGAACGGGAGGAAGATTCAATTGCAGAGTCCGGTCTTTGAAAAGCAGACGGGGAAGCCACTGGTCCACTCGGGCCGCCTCGTGCCGATCTATCCGCAGCATGACCGGATCAACACGCGATGGCTGCGGGAGAAGATGTCACTGCTCAAACCTGCCATTGCTGCAATTACAGAAACACTCCCGCAAGAGATCCTTGATGAGGAAAAACTTCTCAGTCGCAGCGAAACAATCAAAGCACTCCACTTTCCCGATGATCCGGCACAGGTTGATCGTGCGATGGAACGATTGGCGTTCGAAAAAATGTACGATCTGCAGCGCACGGCACTCGAACGGAAAATGCAGTGGCAACAGGCAGTGGATGCACGACTCAAGACGCCGATGGATGTGGAACTGATCCGTGCGCTTTTCCAGTCGCTGAAGTTTACGCCGACGAGCAGTCAGAAAATCGCGATCTACGAGATTCTCCGGGATATGGAGAAGGATGTGCCGATGTCCCGTTTGCTGGAAGGAGACGTCGGGTCGGGCAAAACGCTCGTCGCAGTGGCAGTGATAGCGAACGTTCTACGCCACCATGGGCAGAGTGCGCTGATGGTGCCGACGGAGGTGCTGGCGAGGCAGCATGCGTCTGGGATATCCAGATTGCTGCTCAATTTGCATTCATTCCTTCACCAAGGCGATGCTGGGGCGTTGCGTGCAACGCCCCTACAGCTGCCGCGCCTTGCGCTACTCACCGGGTCAACGCCAAAATCAGAAGCTGATGAAATCCGCAGAGGACTGGCTGCCGGAACAGTCGACATCGTGATTGGCACGCACGCGCTGATCGAAGATAAGGTCACATTCCGCGATCTGCGTCTCGTGATCGTTGATGAGCAGCATCGATTCGGCGTGGTCCAACGTCAGAGACTCCGCGATAAGGGCAGCCCGCATTTTCTCTCGATGACCGCGACACCGATTCCCCGAACACTCGCGCTCACGGCATACGGCGATCACGATCTCTCGGTGTTGCTCGAAAAGCCCGGGCGCAGGCAGCCGATTCATACAAAAGTCGTCTCCCCCGACGACCGTGTAACGGTCGAACGATTCATTGATCATCAGATTGATGAAGGCCGCCAGGTCTTCGTGATCTGTCCGCTCATCCAGGAGGCTGTAGGGGCATTGCATGCAATGCCCTTGCTTGCGGAGGTGAAGAACGTCCAGGCGGAGGTAAAGCGACTGCGCATCGAATTTCCGCGCAGGACTATCACGATGTTGCACGGCAAACTGAGCTCAGAGGAGAAGCAATCGATCATGCAGGAGTTCCGGGACCGCCGCAGTGACATCCTGGTCAGTACGTCGGTCATTGAAGTAGGCATCGATATTCCAAATTCCACGATCATCATCATCGAAGGTGCGGAACGGTTCGGCCTCGCGCAGTTGCATCAACTTCGCGGGCGCGTTGGCCGTGGAGATCACAAGAGCCATTGCTTCCTGTTCACAACGTCCCGTGAGCAGGCGCAATCACAGCGATTGAAAGCGATGGAGAAGCATGATTCGGGCTTCATGCTCGCCGAAATCGACCTCAAACTGCGCGGTCCCGGTGAACTGTTCGGTCTGCGTCAGAGCGGTATTCCGGATGCGGAAATGGGGTACCTGATGAAGCCGGAACTGATTGCGCGTGCGAGACGCGCAGCAGAGAAATTTTTGGGAATGCGCAGTGGCGAGAAAATTCTTTCATAGGCCCAATGGTGGTTTTTTGGCTTGGGGATGATAAAAAGTCTTTGACAATCCTCATATTCTTGCAATCAATACTGATGATGGAGATTATGCGCCTCCGTTTGGGAAAAACGAAAATTTTATGAATACGAGCGATTTGTCCACTGGCGCACAGGAGCCTATCTGGCAGCGGATTAATCGTTCCGTGAAAGCAGGACAGAATCATCCGAAGGCTGGAGCTTTCCTTGATTCGATGTCACAGATTCTTGGCGACAGAGTGCCTGGCGTGCATGCGGGGATGGCAAGAATCGTCCATGGGCTTCGTGAGAGTCATACGGGAGTTCTCCATGGCGTCCAGTCGTGCAGAGATCTCCATATCAGTCAGATTGCTCTTGCATCTCTTTTTTCAGAACGTGGATGGCGTGAATACATTCGCACCGGCAATGACAAGCCGCCATTTTTAAGCAATATCACAGACGCCTTCGACCGTGTGACATCCCCAAAAGCACTGGAGTCGGACACGTACGGGTCCGCCGCATGGGAGCGTCTGAAGTATTGCACAGAGCATCGCAATAACCTGACTCCCGCTGAACAATTTCGTAGCGGCGTGAGCGGAGAAATATTTCTGACAACGGAATTTTTAAAGGCTGCACCGTATGTCGTGCAAAAGCCTGACGAGCTGGCCCAGATCGTCTCTCGAAGTGTTCCTGCGATCCTGCAGTCCTTTGCGAACCTGGATTTGCAATCGTTTGAGATGATGAGGCGAATGACATCGGAGCACGACCCCGTCATTCGCGGAAGAAGGCAGAACAGAGCAGAGTTTTTAAACCGCAACATGGTTCAGCTCTGCAATGATGCCAATGGGAAGAGAATTCTCAATTTTTGTGAGCAGGTAAGATCACACATTCCGCAAACAATTATCAGTCTCGGCTGCCCAGCAAAGTATGCGAAATCTCTGGACGGAGAAAGTATGATCGTCGCACTTGCGTCACACCTGTTGTCGTATTGGAGAAGCCGCATCCACCCGCTTCTGCAGAGCAAGCAATCGGAATCGAGCTTTTCCATTCCGAGTATGACGGATTACCAGCACGAGTTACACACTGTCTGTTAAGTCAATCGGCGGCCAAGTGGGGTTGCCATAGCCGTTTTCGCTGCTACACTGTTTTGGCAATTTCGCCTTTTTCTCATGGCTGACCCCCAAACGACCGGTGGTTCGACCCCCACCCCTCCTCCGCCTCCCCGTCCCGGTGATCCCGTGCCGGAGGGCGGTCTTGATCCGACACAGGTGTTTGCTGCGCCTCCGACGCCCCCCGCGTCGATGAAGCAGGGTGCTGCCGGTGCCGGTGGTGGAGCAGGTGGTGACGACGCTGCGGTACCGCAGGATTCCGGCCCTCCGCCGCCGCCGCCCGGCCCACTCCCTGCTGATGATCAATTAAAAGCCAAGGGATACGATGAGGAAGACATCAAGATTTTGAAGGAAGTGAAGGACTACCGCTTTGGATCGATTGCCTCACGACTGACGAACGAAAAGGTTGTCGTTCCCGCTCACCCCGAGACGACGTTTGATCATACGAAGTTCCTCACACTCCTGCGTGGCAGTATCTCGCTGACTCGCGATGAGAAGTGGCGCATCATCCAGGCGATCCCCAAGCTCAGCCAATTCCAGATTGATGAGCTCCAGAAGATTCTTGACGATGAGAAGCGCAAGTTCAGTGAGCTCAGTCCCAAGCACCTTCTGCAGTTGATGAAGCTCGAACAGAAGCACTCCGAAGACTGGAAGGATCTCCAATCCTTCATGGTTCAGAAGGATGCCAAGCAGCAAGAACAGGCGGCAGCCGACGATATTCGAAAGCAATTGGGGCTCTGAGGCGTGACATTATTCACTCACGGAGATTGCTGTCATTCCGAGTAGCCCGTTGCAGAGCAACGGGCGTACGAGGAACGAAAACAGCTTGGTCTGTAGTGGGGAATGACGAACGGTGACTAGCGCACGCATTCTGCGTGCGTACTCGCGCCGAAGGCGCGAGCCTAGGATGGATCCTGTATTCCCTCCGGGGTTAGGCGTTGACCATGAACACCGCGATGGCCGCGAAACCGATCACGGCGAGCATCACTCCTTTCCAGACGCCACGACCCAGTGCCATATGCACCGTACTCAGGAGCATGAAGATGAATGTTGTGAAGGCAACGTGGAGAATTACCGATGACTCAATCCACTCTTTCGCAAGAGAGAGCTTAAATGGAAACTCTCTGAGCTCCTGATAGGACCCGACGATATAGATGACGGAGAGGCACGCAAGAAGCCAGCCGGCATAGAGACGGAGAGTTGTGAGAAGTGGGTGATAATCGGATGCCGTCTCAGCCATACCTGACAGAGTACATGAAAAATGAATCCTTTACTCCGCCGCCTGCACTTCAATACCTCTTGCCATGAACTCAACCGCTGCCCTGAGTTCGGCCGGCCCACTGACTTCAAAGTGCCGGTTGCCCGTCCACTGACGGCTGGCAACCACGAAATCACCCTGCTCAACAGCTGTACTCTCCTGGCCCTCAAAGGAGCCGGAGACCAGATTGATGACGATGGCACCATCTCCCTGATTCTCGACGGCGTGATCGGCTACCTCAACATGCCAGAGGTACGGCGACACGTTGGCTCCGAACGACTGGTAGTACCAGTTGCGGTGGTAGGGGATACAGAAGCCGATATGAGACGAGCAGTACGTCTGGTTGAAGTTTGATGAGTCAACCTGCGCTTTCGCCATTGCCTTGACCGATACGTTCGTATCGGCCGTCGTTCCCATCACGCTCGACGACTCCTGCGGCTGCACCACGACAGACGATGCGGCAGTCACGGAGCTCATCGCAGGTCTGATCGATGAGCGGGCTGCGGATGAGACTGACGGCTTTGCGGAACTTGAGGTCGGTGACGGCAAAGAAGCAGCCTGCGAGGAAGCTGCTTCCGATGAGGAGCCCTCCTCGAGAACGACCGGGAGGTCGCCAGGTGTCACTCGTTCAATACTCTCGACCTCCATGATCACCCCGCCCGCTTCGACCGTTGCGGTCACGTCTCCCGAGACACGGACACGTTCGTCGAGGTAACTATCCAGATCGACAGTAGAACTTTTTAGCAGCAATTCTTCGTTCGTGTCAGTAAGAAGCCGGTGCGTTCCTTGCATGGTGATACTCACACCTTCTTTTTGGATCGTGCCTTCGGCCATCGCCATGCGCGGCTGTGTGGCAGGAGATGAAGACTCCGTCGCAGCACTATCCTGCGGCGGCACTGCCGGTGTACAAGCGCTGAGCAGCGCCAGGCCAGCAATGCCGCTGAGAAGGAAAGAGCGCTTCATGAGGATCAGGATTTCTTCAACATTGCGTCGATCGCCGACTGAAAGGTGGTGACCGGTACAGCGCCCGAGATATCTTTCGATTCCTTTGTATCGTTATTCACGACGAAGTTGCCTGGGGTGCCCTGTACGCCCGCATCAATGCCCTCCTGCAACTGATCCTGCACGTACTTTGTGTACTTACCGCTATCCAGGCACTGCTTGAATTTCGCTTCGTTCGCACCAACCTCCTTGGCCAGAGCAGGGAGCTTATCCAACGCGAATCCTGTACCGCCAGCTGCCGTCCGATCGAAAATCGCGTCGTGAAACTTCCAGAAAGCGTCGTTACCGGCGAGCTCTGCAACACACTCCGACGCCTCAGCTTCCTTCATCGCATTCTGATGGAAGCTCAGTGGGAAGTGGCGGTAGACGATGTTCACGTCATCCTTGTAGAGCGTGTGGATCTGCGCCATCGTCGGCGCGTGTCGCTTGCAGAACGGACACTCGAAATCTGAATACTCGATCACGGTTACTTTTGCGTTCGGGTTGCCCAAAACATGGTCTCGCGCGGTGACCGGAGCGGGTGGCTTGGACGGCGTGTCCGGAGCGGGGGGAGGCGTCGGCGCTGTCGGAGGCTGGTTTGCGACCGTCGGAGTCCCTCGCGTCACACTGCCGATGCCGCCAGAGAGCGCTGCACCGAGGACGAGACCGATCAAAAGCGACGAAACCGCAAAGCCTGCGAGAAGGCCAACAAGAAAACCGGTCCATACTGGTGTTTGGGCCGATCCGGAGGAGTCGAAGGGGGAATTCATGAGATGATGAGAAAGGAAATAAGAGGACAGCACAGCAAAGTGCCGGTGCATGATACCGAACGATGTCCTGGCTTCATACAATCTCATTTGACTAATTCGTCTACATGGCGCTTGACATGCATTCGTCGCTTCGCTGAGGATCAAATGCCGTTTTTTTCCTCCCCTTGTGCAGCTGCGTGCATGTATTTGTTTACGACGCTTTTTGGAATGGATTTGTATCGGGATACGACCGGGTGTGTTTCAATTCTGCCGTCAGCGAATGTGATCTGCTGTTCCCAAGCAATTTCGTTGCTTTTGAGTTTTCTACCGTCAACGGTAAACGTTTCGGGCGCGTTCTTGGAAAAGTACGGACCACTGAGTGTAGCGACTCTACCGTCAGGAGTACCGTAGATCATGACGCGCGCTTCATCACCTTCCGTGTAGGCCTGAATCAACAGAGCATGATCGGTGTTGTTGAGGAACGTCAGATCCTGCTGACCTGGGAAGATTGTCGCATCAATTCCGACCCCGTACTTCTCGTAATAGTGAACGAAGAGGCTGTGGTTCGCGCGCTTCAGGACAGGAAAGCCGGCATTGAGCGCTGCGCGGTACATCGTCGTTGCCACCTGGCAGAGGCCACCCCCCGGAACGGGACGGAGGTTGCCTCCTTCGAAAATGCCGAGCGCCATTTCCCATTCGGAAACGGGAACACCTGCAAGAACGCTGTTAAACGAGAACTCGGCCCCGGCAGGAACGATGGAGTTGTGCAAATGCTGCGCCAGACCTTTGCGGACATTCGACTTTCTACCGACGCCCGAGCCCTCAAAATTTGATTTGCCCGTGGCGAGCAGTGTGAGTTTACCGAGATCCTCCCCGCTCGCGTTGTTGATTTTCCCTGCAACGGTCTTGAGTCTGATCTCGATCTCACTCTTCCCTGCGGTTAGCGCTGCACCGATCTGCTCTGCATCAACTGCGGGATCAAAGTCGTATCCCGGTTTTGCGATACCGTCGGTGTATGCACGCTCCACTTTTCCATCCGGTGCAATACTGAGCAATTCTGCATTTTCGGGGATGCGGATTCCTTCCGGAAGGTTTTCCCGAAGCGCAGTTTCGAGCGCGCTCGCCCTGAGAAACGAGTGCATGCCGAGCGGACTCACCTCGACCGTCATCCAGAATGGAAAGCGGTCAACGGATACAGGCAGTGACGGAATGGTGATCCCGTCGTCGGTGACAAAACTGACGGTCACCGCGCGTGACAACAGAGCACGCTGCTCCCGCATGCCTTCGAGCGCCTGATTCAGCGCGAGCGTGAAGCCGAATCGATGTTCGATCCGCTGTTGCAGACGCAGTGCGCTGCGTGTGTCGAGGCTATTTCCTATCGGAGAATCTTGCCGCGCAGAATGAACATCTTCAATACGAAGCGCAAGACTCTTGGATGCCGCATCGGCTCGGAGAGGGGACTGACCGAGAACCAGAATCACCGTGAGAGCGATACTGATCATCACCGTAAGCTGAAGTGGCAAAAGTGCCTGCTGAATGCGCATGGAGATTTGTGTTGAGCATATTATACAATATTTTGCAGAAAATACAAGTATAAGCGACAATTTCAGCCACATTCTTCGCGTGTCTGCATGGAGCAGGTATGCTGCTGAAAATTTTGTCTTCCTCATGTCCTCTAAGACACCTCCCGATTCGGCGGTCTTACACAGATTCCATGGGAGAAATGCGATTATTCTGGTTCTCCTCGGAGCGCTTATTGTCACGGCGGCCGCAGCAGCTGTCTTTCGGAATCTGCCAACCAGTGAGGCTCCCTGGGTTCCGGAAGTACCGTCGAAGTCCGGCTCCCTCGTACCGACAGTCTCGGCCCATACACCGTCATCCGATGCGATTGATGTACCGACTGACACAAAGATCACGGTGATTTTCAATCATCCGATGGTCCCGCTGGCTCAAGTCCAAGGCAGTCCATCGTCGATGCAATGGGGAAATTGGCCGGTGACGATCTCACCAGCCCCCCGAGGCACGTGGCGATGGCTCAGCACCTACGCGGCGCAGTTCACGCCGGAGAGGGGACTCAATCCTGCGACTCTCTATACCGTGTCTGTTCCCGCGGGAATTGAAGATGTGTCCGGCAGCAAGACGACGGCAGATGCGAGCTGGCACTTCGAAACACCGCGGGCAACACTCATCAGTACAGACCCGTACGACGGATTTTCGATTGCTGGTCCGTCGACGACCGTGACGCTGACCTTTAATCAGGAGATGAATCCGGAGAGCGCAGCCCGGCACATCACGATGAGCAAAATGTCTCCGGGGTCATCGGGAACGACCATAGCGATCAAATCCATCGGGTTTGGAAAGGCGACGGACAACGGGAAGACGATAACGGACAAACATTCATTGATCCTGACGCCATCAAAGCCCCTGGAGCTGCACTCGTCGTACGTCGTCACCATGACCCCCGGTATTCTTGGTGCCGTCGGAGATTTGGGAAGTCTGAGCGGGAGTACGCTGCATTTTTCGACGGTCGGCCCTCTGGCCGTTGAGACGGCGTCATATCAGTACGGAACAATTCAGATGCGCTTTACGAGTCCTGTTCGCTCTGACGTTGATCTGACCGGTATTTCGCTCTCGCCCCCTGTTGCGAAGGGCGAAACTCTCTCCGTCTCTCTCAATTCCTGGGGCGATAATCGTGAACTCACGATCTCGCCGTCTGCATTGCAGCCGAGCACCTCGTACACGCTCACGGTCGGTACCAAATTCACGGATGAATACGGCCAGCATCTCGCCGAGCCCTACACGTTGACCTTTACGACACCACCGGTTGATCCCGAAGTCGCTCTTGCGTACTCGAAAGGAGAATTCGGGATTTTTGAGCGTGACAAGACACCGGTGTACTACATCAATGACGTCAACGTCAGCGCGGTGAACGTGGAGTTTGCAAAACTCTCGCTGAAGGACTTCATGGACGTTCGCCGGCAGAAGGCGGGTAAATGGGATTTTGTTCCGAGTCTCTCCGGAAAAGAACTCTACAAAAAACTGACACTCGCTCCTGGAGGCAAAAAAGACTCATGGGAATCCATTGCGTTCGATGTGCAGAAGCGGATGGGGGTCACACTTAAACCGGGCATTTATGCGCTGCTTCTCACCGCTCCGGAGTACAAGGATTACAACGGCCAGCCCGTGACGATTCAACAATACTTCGCGGTGACGAATACCGCCCTCACGCTCAAGTATTCGGGCGACAAAGCGCTTGTGTGGGCAACCGATCTCCAGACGGGCCAACCGGTGCAGGGGGCATCCATTACCTTCCAGTCCATGCTCGGTACCACTCCGCTGCGTGGCAAAACGGACGCCTCGGGGTTCTTTGAATCACCAATCAGTATGCAGGATTTTAAGAATCAGCCATACGATTGGCAGCCGGAATTTTGGGTCACGCTCGAAAAGGACGGGGACTTCGCCTTCGTCGGCAGTCAGTGGAATGGCGGCTACAACCAGAATGGCATGAGTATCTGGACCGATTTCCACAGTCCGATGTCCGCCCCGTACCGGATGATGCATGAACTCATCACGGATCGTCCCGTGTACAGGCCCGGCGATACCGTCAGCTTCAAAGGTATTGTTCGTCTCAAGGACTGGAACGGGATGCTCCAGTTGCCGGGCACAGCACGTCAGATGCAGGTGACGATTCAGGATCCCAACGGAACGGAAGTCTATAAGAAGACACTGCCGTTTACGGACTACGGAGGGTTCTCCGATACCTTCAAGACTGCCGATGCCGCCGTGATCGGTACCTATGGTGTGAGCCTCCAGCTGCTACCCGAGAGCGATGTTGGCGGACCGAGTTACGACGGCGCCTTTTCCGTTCTTGCCTATCGCAAGCCCGAGTACAAAGTCGATCTGAAGAGCACACAAGAAGACTATGTGAGCGGCGACACCATGCAGGTTGATCTCACGGGCGCGTATTACTTCGGCGCGCCGCTGAGCAATGCGCCGGTCAACTGGCGCGTGACGCTTACCGATTATTTCTTCAACCGCTACACCGACGGGTGGTACTCCTTCTCCACAGAAGACGCATGGTGCTGGTGGATTTGTAATCCGCAGAGCTCCTCACTGACGGAGGGGAAGGGAATGCTCGATGCTACCGGCCACATGCATCTCCGTGTGCCCGTGTCGATTGATGACAAAAAAGTGAGCCAGATCGCGACGATCGAAGCCGACGTGACCGACCCCAACAATCAACTCGTCAGTAACCGCGTCTCCGTGCCAGTGCACAAGTCGAGAGTCTATGTGGGGATTCGAAACGAAGACTACGCCGTCGCGCCGGGTGAAAAAGCGCGCCTTGCGCTTGTGACTGCTGATCCGAACGGCAAGGCACTCGGCAATCAGACGGTGACGCTCACGCTCTCTTCACGCGTGTGGAATTCCATTCGCAAGAAAGGCGTCGACGGGCAGTACACCTACGAGAATGAGACAGTCGATACGTTTGTCTCCGACCAACGCGTGACCACTGGTGCCGATGGGAAGGTAACCGCAGAGGTTTTGGTACCGGCCGGAGGGGGGTATGTCGTCACCGCAGAGGTCAGCGACAGCAGCGGACGCATCGGCAGAGCCGGGACGAGTCTGTATGCATGGTCGAGTACGTATGTGAACTGGCCGCACGAGAATGATAACAGCATCAGCGTGATCGCCGATAAGCCTGAGTATGCGGTCGGCGACACGGCCAAGCTGCTCGTAAAATCGCCTTTCCAGGGCAAAGGCGTCAAGGCTCTCGTCACCGTGGAACGCGAGAACGTGATGATGAAGTCCGTCGTTGACGTCACGGGAAATGCACTGCCGATCGAGGTCCCCATTACCGAGGATTTGATTCCAAACGTGTACGTCTCTGTTGTCATCGTCAAACCGCGCGTGGGCGAAACGTTCGATGATGAAGGAAAGGATACGGGGGTCCCTGCATTCCGGATTGGCTACGTGCAGTTGCACGTTGAAACTGCGCGCAAAAAATTGCGCGTCAGCATCGACACGGATAAGAAGCAATACTTGCCGGGCGAAAGCGTCACCGCTTCAGTCGTTGCACGTGATGCTACGGGCAAACCGGTACAGGGAGAATTCACATTCGCTGCCGTCGATATGAGCGTTCTTGCGCTGGCGGGGTTCTCGATGCCCGATCTCGTCAAAAACTTCTACGCAGATCATGGTCTAGGAGTGCAGACGGCCCAGATGCTGACGTACCTGATTGAACGGTTCAAACCGGGATCCAAAGGAGGGGGTGGGGGTGAACTTGCCGACCGCAAACGCGGAAACTTCCGCGATACGGCCTACTGGAATCCAACAGTTCTCACCGATGAAAAAGGGACCGCTACGGTCAACTTCACGCTGCCCGACAACCTGACCACATGGCAGTTCCTCGCGCTCGGCAGTACAAAAGACGGTCGGTTTGGCGCTGCTGAAAAAGAAGTTCTGGAGACGAAGAACGTTATCGTCCGCCCGGTGCGTCCGCGCTTTGCCGTTCACGGAGACAAAATCACACTCGGTGCGATCGTACATAACTTCCTGCCGGCTACGCACACGTTCACGGTGTCTCTGACAGGCGCCGGATTTACACACAGCGGCAAGGCAGAGCAAAGCATCAGCATCAAGGCTGGTGACGAGGTAAAGGTTCTGTTCCCCGTCGTCGTCGGAAACTCAGAGGAATTAACGCTGAACATGCGTGCCGAAACAGACGGCGGCCGTGATGAAATTGAGGAAAAGATTCCCGTGTACATCTTCGGCACGCCGCAGTCGGTTGCGTCGACTGGTATTACCGAATCGCTCGTGACCGAAAAAGTCGTCGTGCCGTCCACCAAGGATGCGTCGTCCGGTGACCTGACTGTGAGTGTCTCACCAAGCATGGCGACGTATCTGCCCGGAGGACTGGAATATCTCGTGAAGTATCCCTACGGATGTGCCGAGCAGACGGCGTCGACGTTCCTGCCGCAATTGATGCTCAAAAAACTGCAGGGGTTCGAAGCTTTCCATATCGCGTCGGATGCAACGCTTGATGCCGATATCACGGTGTCGCTCCAAAAGCTGTACCGCTTTCAAAAGTCCGACGGTGGTTTCGGATACTGGGAAGACGGCTACAGCAGCACTCCGTATCTGACCGCCTATGTCCTCTATGCATTGCGCTCCGCGAAAGATACCGGCTACGCAGTGGACGATTACGTTCTGAAGCGCGCTGCCGATTACCTGGGCAATGTGCTCAGAGCAACCTCTCCCGAAAACAGGAGCATCCCCACGCTCGATCTTGCGACTCGTGCCTATATACTCTTTGTTCTCTCCGAGAGCGGCCGGCCGGACGCAAATCTCCTCAGTAACCTCTACGATCAGCGCGCGCAACTCCCGGTGTTTTCGCAAGCCGAGCTTGCGATGTCGCTCCAAAAAGCCGGCATGCAGAAGAAGGCGAAAGAGCTGCTCACCCATGTGCTCGATAACGCAAAGATCGATCCGCGGGGAGCGCATGTGGAAGAGGCGCGGGAGAGCGAATATCGCCAGCTGATGCAGAATAACACGCGCACGACCGCCGAGGTTCTGCAGGCGATGATCCGGTTGGATCAGGAGAATGTCCTGGTACCGCAGTTCATCCGTTATCTGCTGACGACACGCAAAGACGGTCACTGGGACACGACACAATCAACGGTGCAGACGATCCTCGCACTTGTCGAATATCTGAAGGCGTCCGGTGAGCTTGATGGGCAGTTCACTGCCGGCGTGGATATCAATGGCAAGATGGTCGTGACCCAGAAATTCGGTACGGAAAATATTCTCACCCGCAATGAGGTCACAATCGCGCTTGATGATCTGCTGCGCGGCAAGGAGAACACCGTGAAGATTGGTATGGATGGTAAGGGAAAGCTGTTCTACGACATCCTCATGTCCTACTTCTACACCGGCGATACGATTGCGCCGGCGGAGCAGGGGATTTCGATCCTGCGTGAGATCAACGCCGTCGACCAAAAAGACGATACAAATCTGTCTTCGGTAAAGGTCGGCAACACGTACCGCGTCACACTGACGATGACAGTTCCTCAGGATCGCCATTTCGTTGCCGTTGAGAGTCCGCATCCCGGTGGATTGGAAGGAATTGATCTGCAACTGAAAACGTCTGCACAGACCGGACTCCCGGACGATGTGACGACACAGCAAGATTCTTCGCCCTACTGGTGGTGGGATAGCGATATGGAGAACGCCCTGTGGCGCTTCAATCATAAAGAGTTCCGCGACGATCGTGTGTTCCTGTTCGCCGATGAGCTGCCCGCTGGTGTGTACAAGTACACGTACCTCGTCAGAGCGACAACGCCGGGAACATTCCGCTTGCGACCTGCCCACATCTTCGAAATGTACTACCCGGAAACATTCGGGCAGACAGAAGGGACGTGGTTTACGGTGAAAGAATAAGTAATAGCGCTCGAAAGCAGCCTTGTGTTTTGTGATGCCTATCGCACCAGTTGTGCAACTGCAGCAAACATCTCACTCTTGAATTCTGCGCCACCGGCCTGTGACCGAAGATTTGCGACAAGGCGAAAAAGTTCGGCATTGTGCTCCGCCAGTGTGTGAAGTTTTTGTGCAACATCAGGATTGTCCTTCAGTTCCGTTGACAACAATTGCAATGTTTGTGAGTCCTGCGTCAGCAGCGCAAATGCTTCTTCAGCATCCTGCTCGTACATCGGTTTCTCGCCTGCGTCTTGTCCTATAGTCGCCATGTATCGATCGTAATATAGCAATCCAATTCTGTCAACTGGTACCATCACAATCATGTCTCTGAAGAAATGGATTCATCCTTCTTGGAAAATACCCTCAGTCCTGACGGGGATATTCGCTGTATTGCTTCTTGCTTTTGCATTTTCTCCACTCCCGGGCTCACTGTTTAACGCATCATCCGCGAGTCCTGTCCAGATTCTCGACCGCAGCGGCCAGCTGCTCTACGAGTTTCGCCGCGGTGCACCCGGGAGTCAGGAATGGCTTCCGTATGCGAAAATTCCGAAAACAACGATTGATGCACTGATTGCAGTGGAAGACCGGACTTTTTTGACGCACCGAGGTATCAGCGTGCGTGGCATTGCAAGAGCTCTGTGGCAAAACGTGACGTCCGGCCGAGTGGTCAGTGGTGGAAGCACGATCACGCAGCAATTGGTCCGTGTCCGTCTGCAATCTGATCGCAACCTGTTTTCAAAACTCCTTGAAGCGTACTACGCGCTCCGGCTGGAGCGTTCACTCAGCAAGGAGCAGATCCTCGAGGCGTATCTGAATTCTGCATACTTCGGCCACCAAGCGTACGGAATTCAGGCCGCGGCCGGCACGTACTTTGGCAAGTCCGTTCATGAACTCAGTCTCAGTGAGATGTCGCTGCTCATTGGGCTCCTGCAGTCTCCAAGCGGATATGATCCGTTCCAGAATTTGCAGAGAGCGCGGGAGCGTCAGAGCATTGTCCTTTCTGCGCTTCTTGATCAGGCACAGATCACCGTGGAACAGAAAGAGGAGGCACAGCACGCGGAGATCCGACTGGCGGCCGACCGAGTGCACATCGAAGCGCCGCATTTCGTTTTCTGGATTCTCAGTCGCATGGATCTTCCAGACGATGCAACGGAGATCCGGACAACGTTGGATTTGGGCCTCCAGCATGAGGTCGAGCGCACAATCGAGCATCATCTGGCAACGCTCCGGGACAAAAATGTGACGTCCGCTGCAGTCGTCGTTCTGGATGCTGTGAGCGGAGACGTTCTGGCCATGGTCGGTAGTGCGGACTACTTTGATCAGAAGCACGACGGAGCAGTGAACGTCGCCCTCGCGCCGCGCCAGCCCGGCTCTGCCATCAAGCCCTTTACCTACGCCGTCGCGCTTACGCAGGGTGCGACGGCTGCGACCACCGTTGCCGATGTCGAGACGCAGTTTTTCACACAGGAGGGAAATCCTTACATCCCACGTAACTACGACTATGACGAGCACGGGCTTGTTCGCTACCGAGAGGCGTTGGCGAATTCCTACAATATCGCTGCTGTGAAGGTCCTTGAACGGGTTGGTGTTCCATCGCTCCTGCAGTTCCTCCGCGCTGCAAGCATAACGGGATTAACACAGTCTCCGCAGCACTACGGCCTCGCGTTGACCCTTGGCGATGCCGAGGTGACGCTCCTTGAACTCACCAGAGCGTTCGGCGTTTTTGCACGTCAGGGAAACACTCTCAACGAAAGAGTTCTGTTATCAGATCGCATCAATTCGGGGACTTCGATCCTTGATCCTTCCATCGCCTGGCTCGTCAGCGACATCCTCAGTGATGACCAGGCCCGGCTGCCGCAATTCGGCGATCAGAGCTCATTGAATTTCGATTTCCCTGTTGCCGTCAAGACGGGGACCACGAGGAACTCGCGGGACAACTGGACTGTGGGCTATACGCCGGAGCGCATCGTCGGCGTTTGGGTCGGCAATGCCGATAACTCACCGATGAAGGGGACCTCGGGCGTCACGGGAGCCGGTCCGATCTTCCATGACGCAATGCTCTCAGCGATGCGTGATGTTCAGGATGAGCCTTTTGCCCGTCCGGCAAACATTGTCGAAAAAAATGTCTGCATGATCTCCGGAAAACTCCCAACAGAGAATTGCCCTCGAATCATCCGTGAAAAATTTATCGCAGGGACTGAACCGAAAGAATCCGACGACATCTTCAAGAGTATTGCCATTGATGTTCGCAGCGGCCTCAGAGCAGGGGAGTCGTGTCCTGCGCAGTACGTTGTGAAAAAAACGTTCGCCGTCTTTCCCCCAGATGTACAACACTGGGCAAGGGAACATGGGTGGAACGAGCCGCCGCCAGGGTATTCTCCTCTGTGCGGATCAGGTCCCGGCCTGCCCGCCGTAGCTCCCGCAGGAGCGAAGGCGGGTCCCGAGAAAGAGTGGCTCACCATCACGCGCCCTGCCGACCATGACGAATTCGAGCTCGATCCGCTGGTCCCGAACAAGAATGAGAAGGTTGTGCTCGAGGCCAGCGCGAGTCCGGATATTCAGGTGATTGAATGGAGCATCAACGATGTAAAGGTCGGTGTGGGAAAAGCTCCAGATTTCCGTTTGGACTGGCAGCCTAAACTCGGCACGTGGAAGATTCGGGCAACAGCAGGTGACCGCACACAAGAACTACGCATTGTTGTCACCTCTGCCACTCCCTGATCTTCCCCATCTTCCGTTCAATACTATCCGCTTTCCGCAGTCCCGCGATCTGCGCCTTTGTCAGAATCGGATAGTGCCGTACGTCGTCCACGTACTCCGGCACATACTCGACGTCCTGTTCATCCGTCATCCATCCACGTTTGTCGAAGCGTGAAAGATCGACCGGATAGGAATACGAACGGAGCGTTTTACTGCCATCGTCGAGAAAGTATTCATGGAAGTACGACATCGCGAGCTCGCGAACACTCTTATAAATAGGCTCGCGGTAGCGAAGAACTCCGTGGTTGGTTTTACTGATTGCGCCCCAATGTCCGCGCACGTTGAACACGGCAACGACATGATCGTCATCGTGCGGAACCGACTTCAGATCCATGACGAGCGGCGGATATCCGGCAAAGCGCAGTGCCAACGCCGCGAGCATCGCTCCTTCCATGCAGTGCGCTCTTTTCTGTTTGAGGACCATACGCGGCGAATAGCAGGTCTCCCGAAAATTCATCGGAATCGAGTCGAGAAAGTCCTGAATCCTCCGTGGGGTTCGAAGGGAACGGAGAATTTGGATTTCGCTTCGATGAAGATCTTTACCCCAGTGAGGATCCATGGACGGGAGTATACGGAAATGGATACACTGTCGGTATCCACTGGCCCGGTAGCTCAGTGGTAGAGCGCAGGCCTGAAGAGCCTGGCGTCGCCAGTTCGATTCTGGCCTGGGCCACCAC
>JAHFJP010000018.1:0-6087 GCA_023245765.1 Candidatus Peribacteria bacterium | reverse complement strand
GCGGGACGAGTGGTCGTGATGAGTGGTGCGGTCAGCGTCAAAGGGCTCGTTTTGGCGAAGTCGTTCACTGGAACTCTCAAGCAGATGAGCTTGCTGAAGATCGGATCAGGCTCGGGCGGATTGAAGATGGGAAGTGGACGATTCATCGGAGGTCCATTCCCCATAACCCTGTCCGGAAGCTTGACGATGTCGGGAGGCATTATGAGCGGACTCCAGAACACCTTTACCATGACTGGCAGCTTGGCACTCAGCAAGATGGGTACGACAGCGGCTGGCGTCGGGAGCGTTGGTTCTTCCCCGGTGATTTACTCGATCTACTCACAGTTCACGTCGACGGGGACGATCGCTATGGCAGGCTCCCTCGCAAACCAGAACTTCTACATCAACAGCAACGTGCTGAGTCGACTCAACAATCTCAAAGTCAATAACAGGAAGGGCGGTACGAGCGACAATATCATCGTCGCGGCGTCCGGCTCACTCGCTCTCTCCGGTGCTCTGACAGTGACGCTCGGAACGCTCGATCTCGCCACCAAGAACACCCCGCTACAGGTCCAGAGGAGCGTGACGGTGGCAGACAGCGCACAGGCAGAAATCATGACCGACCAGAACATGACCATGTCGGGCGCAGTGTCTTTCGGTACAGCCGGTCTTCTCACAGTCTCGGGTGGGACGCTAACGCTCACAGGCAACCATGACCAGGCTGTGAACATTCAGGGCCAGCGCATCTACAATCTCACGATCAACAACAATGGAAGTGTCGTCGGTGGAGGCTCAACCGATGACGATGTCACCTTCGCAGGCGGAACACTCAATATGTCCGGTGCTCTCGCAATCACCCTTGGAAACCTCGATCTCCTCTCAAACACTCTCGCGGCGGTTGTCAAAGGTGGAGGAATCACCGTTACGAACACTGCCGAGGCAAGCATCGCACTTGGTGGTAACCTGACGATGTCAGGTAGCCTTTCCGTCGGTGATTCCGCGGGCTTCAGCATTCCGCTGACTGCGACCCTCAAAGTGAACGGCGTCGCTGCGAATATCGATACGAATAACACACCGCTGTTTAATCTCACGGTCGACTCCGCGTCCGGTGCGCGATTGACGAGCCCGCAGCGGGTCTACAACAGACTTCAGATTGGAACGGGGGGCACGCTGTCTCTCGTTGCCTTTACACTCAGCGCGACTGGTGCGAGCATTAAAAACTACGGCAACCTGCGCGAGAGCACCGGTAAGGTCGTCCATTCGGGTTCCATCATCATGACGAACGCCGCGTTGACCGAAACCTCGACGATCAACCCGCCCACGCCGATCTACTTCGTCCTGAACGACGCTGATGAAAACAACAGTGGAACCTCTCAGGATACCGTCACCGTCGATGTAGCCCTCTCGACTGGCGATTCCGAAACCGTGACGCTGACCGAAACGACGAATACGTCTGGCGTCTTCATTGGGTCGGTGACGACGGGCAACGGTGTCGGTGGAACGGGCGTGCTCTCGGGAACACAGAACGCGACGATCACCTCGACCTACACCGATGCGCAGGATGCGCTTGTGCATACGGACACATCGTCATTTGTGGTCTTCCTGGAGCCGACAACGAGCAGTAACAGTGGAGGCACCTCGGGTGGTGGTGGAGGGGGAAGTAGCGGAGGTGGCGGTGGACGCAGCTACCTGAAGTCCACACCGACGACTGTTCCGGATTACACGCCTCCGGTGATCACGCCCAAGACGCCGACGATGCTCGACGGTCTCACTCGCCGCGAGATCGCCGAGAAAGCCAAGGCATTGCGTCTGGAAAAGCGTCTGAAGGCTGCAGAGGTCCGCAAGGCACGCGCGGCGCAGCGAAAGGCCAAGCGGGGACTCTAACACTGTTCCGCATTCCAAAAGCCCCTGCGGTGTGCGGGGGCTTTTTTGTTGCCAGGGCATTACTTGAGAAGGTCTGCGTCGAGATTCACATCACTATGGAAGCGAACATCGAGCTTCATTTCCTTCTTAATAGCGTCCTTCAACCAGCCGAGATGAAGTCCCCGATCTGCACGATCGTCATCTTTGACCGGCTTCGGGAGTTTACTGTCGCCATCCCTGTCAGTATCAATATGACAGGCAAGTCTGGCCGTCGCGAAGGTCTTCCACGCGGCATTCACGTCGAGCATGAACTGAGCTCTCGCTTTCGCGATCGCTTCGCTGTATGCCTTCATGGCTGCATGGATTGCCACCTGGCGGTCATGGTGGTTGGCAATCGTGAACGCAGCTTTCAGGCTGGTTCTGCGCGTCTGTATCGCCGTGAGGACGCTTGCGTTGAAGTTCGTCCGGGCGGAGATGAGCGAGGCTTCGCGAGCGTCAATCGCCGCAGACATACAAGCGAGATCGGCACTTGAGGCGACACTTGTGGATCCATTTACACTTGAGGAGACCGAACTTTGGGCGAATGCCGGAACGGCGATGATTGTGCTGAGGAGCACGGCGGCGCTTAGAGCAAAGTTTTTCATAAAAATGAGGAGGAAGGAAATACAAAAAAGGAGCGGCACAGGAGAAGACGGATATCTCTGGTTGCCGTTACATCGAATATTTTTGGCTTTGGATAGCGATGTTACAGTTCCTCTGCGACCTGATACTCACTGATGTCAAACTCGTTGAGCGGAATCTCATCCTCATTGGGGTACCTGCTGAGGAGCTCGACCGACATTGCTGGCGGCACTCCGTAGACGCATAACGCATAGAGGCTGGGACCTTCTGACTGCATGTGGTAAGTATAGCAAACCTGACTCTCTGGAACAATCCCGTTCCTGCTCACATCTTTAACGACGTTTTTACCGTTTCGATGAGTGTTTTCATATTCATATCCTTTTTCACATGGTACTGGTCGGCGCCCAGCTGCAAAGCATCATCCTTGCAGAGCTCATCGTGAAAATTGGTGAGCACAATGATGGGGTAGGTTCGGCTTTTTTTAGGGAACTCCCGGAGCACCTGCAAGCCATCGACCTTCGGCATGCGAAGATCGAGGATCAGTAAATCCGGCGTTTTCTCGTTGATCATGCGGATGACCTCCTGACCGTCTTTTGCTTTCCGGAGAGAAAAGCCGTTGAGGGAAAACTTCTTGTCGTAAAGACTGAGGAGCACCTCATCATCCTCCGCAACCAGGATATCGGGCTTGGGCATGGAATGGAGTATACCTCTGTACCAATTGCGTTGGAAATTTCTGCATTAGAATGATAAATTCCTCCCCCCTATGAAAATCGAAGGAACACCATCACTCATCACCGGTGCGAGTAGTGGAATGGGCCTTGCAGTAGCAGAACGCTTCGTTCAAAGGGGGAGCATAGTGCACTCCTTCGACATGCAAGAACCTCATACGAAAGTCGATGGTATTACGCATCATTCTGTCGACATTCGAGATCCTGAACAGGTAGCCCGCGGAATGGATAACGTAACGGGAAAGCTCCATATTCTGTTCAATAACGCAGGTGTGCTTGCGCGCGGAGGTCTATTCGATGTGCCGCATGACCAGTTCCGCAAGATGTTGGAGGTCAATGCGTTGGGTTCATGGTTAACACTCAAGACCGCTCTCGATCAGGATAAACTCGCGGAAGGGGCAACGATCATTCAGATGTGTTCAACAGTTGGTGGTCCTCCGGGACGCCGAATGTCTGCGCCGAAGCTGCGTCCGTATAGCCTGAGTAAACAGCTCGTGCACGAGATGATCGGCGCATTACGGTCGGATCGTCCTGATTTGCGTGTGAAAGCGGTCTACCCCGGCGCAGTAAAGACGCCAATGACCATGGCCGGTTTTGCTTCCGAGGAAGAATACGACAGACAGGCTCTTGCAAACTGGGGTGTCGTGAGTACTGCGGATGACGTAGCCGACAGAATCATGCTTCTATTGGAGAGCGACGCCGATGATCTCGTATGGGATCCAGCACGAAAGGAATATGTGTTTGAGTGATCAAATGAGAACTAAATGGCTTGCCACGCGTAGCTCGGCCGCGCCGAGCGAAGTGTGGTGGAGCTGAGGGGACTTAAACCCCTGACCTCTACAATGCGAATGTAGCGCTCTATCAGCTGAGCTACAGCCCCACGCGACGCGGATTCTACAAGGAGCGTACTCTCCTCGACAAGCGATGAGTTTCTTTGGGAAACGAGAAATGAGCAGGGTACAGTTACCGGCAATTCCCCCTTCACTTCATGAAACGTGTTCACTGTCTTGTCATCATGAGCGTTTTCGTTCTTACTGGAGCGTTCATCCTCCATGGTACCGGCTCCGCCGCCGTTCCCTCCGTGCAGCTTAACGGCAATACGTATTACGCCGTCAACGGCAACAATCCGGCGATGGACACGGGCGATGAGGTCTGTAAATCGATGAACATGAAGTGCGTCGGGTACAAATCGGTCAATACCAATGCCATTTGCAAACTGTTCCACCCGACAGCGAAAGAGCTTGTCAGCGTCAACGGCAGCAAGGCGGGCTTCTATTGTAATGGCGCGCCCCAGCAGGGCCTTGCCTGCGCGAAGATGAAGAACACCTGCGAAGTCTGCCCGGCATGTAACCTCAACGAAGCGGAGACCTGCAGCCAGCCGATCGGACAGCATTTCGCCGAAATGTACGTGTGGTGTGAGCCAAACGCCCCCACCGGTCAAAACAGCACAAAAGGCCCCCCGAAGCTCCCCGTGGTGAACAAGTCCTCCGTGCGATCCATCGCGGCATCGTCTGTGCGAAGCATGCCTCCGGGACAGGACCCGCGTATTGGAACCTATCCCGGTAAGGTGATCTGCGAGTTCTACCAGATGACCAACCCCGGCGATTACGCAAAGTCGAACAAAAAGCTCGCGACCTGCGCCGCCTACAAGGCTGCGGATCACTACTGCACCATCGCGATGCAATCGCAGTATGCGCGGGCCGAACGCTGTGACGAGCACGGGATCATCATCTGCAGTAACCCCTGCAGTCCACCCGCATACCAGGTGCCGATCAGCAACTGTGCATTCGATAATGACCGTCCGCGCGGCAGCCAGGCGCCGCCGCTCAAGTTCTGTGGCAGCTCGAGTAAAGCCGCGAGTATTGCAACCAAAAAGAGCGCCGGGCAAGCCTGCCAACACGGAGGCGAATGCCAGTCCGGGATGTGCCTGGGTGTCGTGCCCGGACAGCACTACGTCTGCTCCTGTATCGATCCCACAACGCGGTGGCAGAGTTGCATCAAATGAAGCTGCTTGCCGGCATCATCGCCCTCTTTTGCGTCTGCTCCGCGCTCATCTACGGGCAGTCGCTGCGCAACGGTTTCGTGTCACTCGATGACAACTACCTGATCTACGAAAATCCGGTGATCACGCGCATTACCCCGAAGACCGTCGGGCATGCGTTAACGTCCTATGACCCGGAGCTCTATGCACCACTGACAACCGTCTCGTACCAGCTGGATTATCAGATTGGTGGCCTTGAGCCATTTTGGTACCACGCACAGAACCTGTTCTGGCATACGCTCAATGCATTGCTCGTCGCCTGGATACTGTGGCTCCTCACGGGCAGTGCTCCTGCTTCGATTATCCTTGGTTTGCTCTTTCTTGCTCACCCGCAGAACACCGAAGCCGTCGCATGGGCCTCCGGTCGCAAAGATGTGCTTTCGACGTTCTTCTTTCTCTCATCGCTCATTGCGTATCTCCGATACCGTGAGGCGAACTGGCAGGCCGCATATGGGGTGAGTATCGCCCTCTTTTTTCTCGGGCTTCTGGCAAAAGTTCTCGTCATAACGCTCCCGGCCGTTCTACTGCTCCTCGACTGGAGAGAGGGGAGGCGACTCAGCAGACACGTCTTCGTCGAGAAAACTCCCTATGTTATCCTCTCGCTGGCTTTTGGCGTCATTGCACTCTTTGGCAAGCAGAATGCACTGGTTGTCTCAACCATAAGCCAAAAGATCCTCATGGCCTTCAAGAGCACATGGTTCACGCTCGAAACATTCGTGTGGCCACTGCATCTGAGTGTTCTGTATCCCTACGGAGGGACAGTAGCGATGTCATCAGCAGATTTCTTGCTGCCCATTGCAGGCGTTGCACTGCTCTGCGCTCTTGCCGTCTTCGCTCTCCGCTGGTCGAAGCAAC
>JAHFJP010000052.1 GCA_023245765.1 Candidatus Peribacteria bacterium | reverse complement strand
GAAGGCGGGAGAGGCGAGGGATGACTCCGGACACTCCATATTTGGAGCCTGCTTTCCGCGACCGTCACCCTCACCCCTCCCTGCCTCCGTCACGTAAAATCGCTCACGCGATCACGTGACACGCAATGCCCTGTATCTGCGAAGATACCCGGACGACTCGTTGCACCGAGGTTCTCTCCTTGTGAGGGATCTTCTCTTCGCATCTCCTTCCCCGCACCCTTCTGAACAGAAACAGGCAGAAATTATTGCGCTCAATAATTTTTCCACGTTCAGATCAGAAGGGTGCGGGGCCCGATGCGAAGGATACACACACCAATATTCCTGCTTCTGGAATTCAAACCGAAGAGCCGATGCCCGAGCAGTCGGGCTACTACAAACACAAACATGAGCGGCGCGCTCATTCACTGCGCCAAAGGGTAGGGAGCTACAACGCCTTGTCGACGTTGTAACCCCCGCTGCTCACTCCTCACGGAGCGTAGCGGGGTTTTTTGCGTGAGATCTATCCGCGAAGAATTGAGAAAAAATGAAAAATGTGTTAAAATTACTAGAAAATGACAAATCAACCACCGCCAAAAAAAGAGGGTCCTTTGCAGAATGAAATAGTGCCGGGCGCTCCCTCTACAACAAACGATGGGACACCTGTTGATAAAAATGCTGACGTGGTCGGCGATAAGGTCGAAAGCCTGTTGGTGCAGAATCACACTCCCAGAGATCCATCGAAACCCGATACAGATCGGGGAAAGAAGGTCGATCAGCCAAAGCCGGTCAACGATCCAAGTAAGAAGACATCTTCGACGGAATCAGAACCTCCGCCGCTTGCCGTGGAGGGGATGCTAGCGCAACCGTTCAGGAGACTGGATGCAAATCTCGGCGCACTGGAACGTCTGGTACCCGGACTCAAGGCGTCTATCGAGGAACTCAAGCGCATACAATCAACCGAAGCCGCGCTGCGCACGCCGGAAGATTTTCGAAAGCATTCCGAGGCGATCTCACAGATCGAAGAAAAATGCTGTGAAGCGATGGCAGGATTCGTGAAGCTCTCCGACATTCTCGTCACGACGTTCCAGAATGCGCAGAACGTCGCGCGGTACATGCCCGAGGAAGGAGCCGATCCCCACCCGGCATGGTGGAAGCGGGCGATCAATGCACTGCTTCCGTATGGTGGGACCGGACGGGCGATGAACAGCGTTGCCGGTACGGCATCGTTCCTTGCCGGATTTATCGGGACCGGGTACATCACGTCACCTCTCTTTACGTCCCTTGCCGCTCCTCTCTTCGCGCTTTCCACCGGACCTGCCGGCTTCATCGCTCTCATAACGGCGGTTTTTGCCGTGAGTCTTGCAACCGCGATTACCGGGATCATCGGTGGAGGGATCACCACGTATGCCTATGGAGCGTGTAACGTCATTGTCGACAAAGTCGTCGCACCGATTGTGTCGAAGATTGGCTCTCTCGTACCTGGTCTCTCGCGCGTCGCTTCGTGGGTATGGCCCTGGAAATCATCCTCCCCGGATGTCGCCGCCCGTGTGGAGCAATGGAAAAACAAACTGAACTCCACATTTGCATCTGCAAAAAATCGTTCCATGAAGATCTTCAGTGACGTGGATGCATGCCTGCGCAGTCTGGCCGATCTCCGTGACACTATTCCCACGCTCTGCACCAACGCGCGCGCGGACAGTGCCGAGAAAGCCAGGCAATCGGAGAACGACGACCATGACGAATGGAAGAAAACCGACGACCAGCTATATGGCGAGGCTGTGCAATCGGAAAAAGAGACGCGAGAAAACAAAGAACTCATTCATCGATTCGATGGATTGCAAAAGCTGACGGGAGGCGTGGAAAAAATCGATCCGGATTCGATGAAAGACAAGTTGAACAGGGGATTCCAGGGAGCGGGTGACATCTGCGGATTGATCAAGGAATTGGGCGAAGCGCACTTCTTCTTCCCTGGCGGCATGCCAAAAACCCAGCCGTTCAAATTGCTCTACATCCTCCTGGGTATCCTTGCGGGACCGGTCGCAAAATTCGGGAGATTCGCTCAGGCACTCGCTTCCGACGGAGCGAAGCCGATCCGTATGCTGCATGAATTGCTCGGCGTGATTTTGGCGAAACTTCGGCTGAAAAAACAGGAAGGCATCACGACGAAAGACCTCCTGCTGGCTGCGTTTAACCAGGGAGACTGGGAAAAGCACGGACCGCTGTATTACTTTTTCGGCGGTGCCATGGACCTGAGTCTCGCGACCGGAGTGAAAACGATTCCTCTGATCGAGCTCGCGAACGAAATGCGGGAACTGTCGCCTTCCAGTGCGCGTCTGGAACTCCATAAAAAAATGGGCGATATCCATGCGGGAAAGCATGCGGTGCGATCAACATTCAAGAGCATCTTCGATATTGTGGGTGATGCGGCTTCCGTCGCGGGCAGCACGTGCATGAATGGCCTGCGACGCATGTTTCAACGGCCCCGCGAGCGCATGGTTGGAGCCGAAACCCGCGCCCAGAAAGCGTCGGCGGAGGCACAAACTGCCGTTAGCGCTTTTGTGGAGAAACATCCCTGGCTGAGAGTCCATGAAGGAAAAACGAATGCGCAGTTGGGTGACGATATCCGCACACAACTCAAAGCACTCCATCACGGCGACACAGAGGAAGCAGAGCGCATCGAAACGCTCATTGAATACTGGGAGATGTGCCGCACTACCGAAGACTCCGAGCGTGAGCAATTGAATCAGAGTCATTCCATCGAGCTTCACGATATCCATCCCGATCTCCCCGGGAACCTGGAGGCTTTGGGCAGAACGAGGAATTCCCTGATTGAGGGTACTATCCAAACACTCAAGAATCTTCCAGAAAAACTCGAAACACTGAGTGAAAAAAAATATGCCATAACAAAATACTTTTTCAAGACTTTGAAGGGAATCGCATCAGGAGTACACACCGTCGTGGATTTTGTTGCTCGAAAAATTATTCGGGCAACCGATAATCCCCGCACCGGAGATATCCGTCAGATCCTCAAGGATCTTCCTGCGAAGCTCGACGCACTGAGCGAACAAAAATTCGCCGTGACGAAATACTTTTTCAAGACGTTGAAGGGAATAGCAACAGGAAGCAACATCGTGTTGGGAGCGATCGGCAGCAGAGTTGGTAGGGTGATTGAGGTGCTTGCAACGCCCGTTACAGGTGGCTCACATTTCCTGACGGTTGCTAGGGGAGATCAGGATCCCAAAGCACTCGCCAATGTAGAAAAGACCAGTCAGAGTCTTGCACGTCTGTCGGAAGAAACTTTTGCGGGGTTGTCTTTTGGAGAGACAGAAACGATCGTCGGTTCGACCCCGCTTGGGGCGTTGCTCGTGCTCCGCAATATTCCTGCTGATGATGGCAAACCATCCCATCCGCAGGTCACGCTTGTTGCGCCCGAAGAGGCTCATGCGCTGATTCAGAGGCATATCCAGGAGAAAAAATCTCTTCCGGCTGCCCTGCTCTCCGATGAACCTACTCTGCAGATTCTTGCCCGGCATGCTGTTGGCCGGCCAGGCGCACTTCCGCGAAGCCAGCGTGATGCGCTCAGGCAGATGCAGATTGGCGGAGGCGACCTGAAAGCAGCCGGCCCCCGCATGGAATTGCTTTTCTCCAAGGCCGAACGAGAAGGGTTTACCGGCCCCGACGATTCCGTGTCCGTTCCTGGACTACAGCATCTCTTCTCCGTCGTTCGGAAACGTCGTGCGGAAGTACGACAGGGAACACGTGCGCGATTGCTCATGGGTGACTGATGATGCGGTGTGCCAGATCTATGGACGAGGAGTCATGTTCACGACCACAAAAAAATGATCAGAGGGAAGATCGTCGTGAGAAACAGAAAAGAGCAGAGAATGATTTGGCAGCAGATTTTCCATCCGGAGCGCGATTGCGTCGCTGCGACAGCGGCAGCGGCCGCGAGGCAAACGACAAGGAGAGGGGAATACCGAAAATCGACGGCACTGGCGTAGGGATAGGCAATGCGCAGCGCGAGTTGGGCCGCGAGAGTGATGATCATGCAGAGAAACACGGGGAGGGGGAGCGAACGGTTTTTCCATGCCTGGACAAAGCCTGCGGCGATGACGGGAAGCAGAAGAGTGCCGGTGAGTATCAGCAGCAGGATCAGCGGCAACGGTGCCATGGAGGTGGGGGCATTGCCGAAGAGTGCTGTCCGGAAGAGAACCTCCCACACGTATTCCCGTCCCGTTCCGGGGGAGTTGTAGGTGAGGGACGGATAGAAGAGGATCCGCAGCGGATTGAAGACGATCAGATTCGCGAATGTCGTTTCCACTTTCATCGTCACGAGCGGGCCGGTGTTGCCGATCAACGCCCGTGCGGCAAACCAATACCGGTCGAGGAGGAACCAGCCATCGAGGATCGTCAGTATCCCGGCGAGGCTGAGCGCATACCGTGTCTTCTTTGTGGGAGAGAGTGTTGGATGGCACAGGAGGGAAATTCCCGCGACAGGCAGCAGCGGAATCACCGTGCTCTTGGTGAGGATGCCGAGCCCCAAGGCGATGGACAGGGTCAGCCAGTCGCGCCGTGATGGAAATGCCCACCACCGCAACAGAGACAGGAACGCGATCAGAACGAACAGAAAGGCGAGAATGTCGTTATTGATGCGCGATGCAAAGAAGATCGTCGCCGGGAACGATGCGGCGATCATGCCGTAGAACAGCAGAGCCAGATTGTTTTTCCCTTTTGGGAACAGCAGCGTGCCAATCCGGAGCATCAGCAGCAGCTGGAGAACAGAACAGACGAGCGACCAGCCTTGCAGCGTGCCGATGACCGTTGTCAGCGAACCACCAGGGAGCGTTGCGCCCAGGAACTTCAGTCCGCTGGCCCAAAGTGCACCCAGAATGTAGTAGAGAGGAGGCTGATGCGTTTCCCATCCCCAGCTTTCGGGTGGCACGTTCTTGAAGAGCAGAAGATACCGCATGTACTGGGCGTGTCCCAGCCAGTCGGGGCCGCGGATGTTCCATGGTGTTGCGAGCACGTAGGCGATTCGTAGAAGAACGCCGGTGAGAAAGATCCACAAGATCAACATCTCTGCACGTCGCCTGCTCAGGAATTTCCGTTGCAGGGTGGCGGTGGCGAGTATCAGGAACAAGGCGATGGCAGCGGCGCAAGCGAGGATCAGGGGATCGCTGCGCGACGCCTGCAGCGTGAGGGAGAAGCGGTGCCACTCTGCGGCATCGCGGAGGGATGCCATGAGGATATTGTCCCCGGCCTTCACCGCTTCGGAGAAATCCAGTGTGATCCCTGAGTCGCCGTTGCAGAGCGGGAGAGTGAATGGTGCCGACACGTCCCTGCCGTTGAGGCGGATGTCATCGAGGCATCCGACAAAAAAGACATGGTACGAGCGCGGATGTAATGATCCGACGGTGAAAGGGAGAGTCACTCTCAATGCTGCCGCATCCGAGCGGAATTGCACGGGGGAGGATACGATGACCGAGGTACCATCTCCCTGTTGTATTCTGGCTTCCGGCGCTGGTTTCGCTTCGGCCAGATGTAACAGGACCGCGGCGAGGACCGCTCCGGTCAGACATGCGACGACCCCCATCAGAGGGCACCATCGGCTGCGAACGAATCTGAAAGACACGGAGGGGAGATTCACGGCGTGAAAAAAGAAGTGAATATCTTTCGCCACCAGGGAGCATTATTGCCCGTCCCGGCCGCGAGAAAACAGCGGATGGTCTCCGGACCGGCGTACAGGCGGCATCCTTCCTCAATTGCCTGCTGATCCTGTCCGTATGCCCACCGGAGATGTGACTGCGCGACGGAAAAACATCGCGAGCGCACCTCCCCCTGTGTCAGTGCCGAGCAGTAGCGGTACGCGTGCCGCGCGTTCCAGCTGAAGTCGACGAGTGCTCTGGCCGCACCGCCCACACAGTCACTCACAAACGTGCCGGCATTGTCCTCACAGATGTGCGCGATGCGCGGGGCATCCCCCGTGCGCGCCGGTTCGCTGGTGTCGCGACCGAGACCCTCGAAGCATACTTTTCTGTAGGCCCCCGTTTCGCTACACAGCCTGGCGATTTGCGCAGGCGTTTTGCCCATGAAGATCATCACTTTCGTCTGTTGCTTGTAACAGGATTCCTTGTATTTATCGCTGACGACCGTGCAGGGATAGAGCGGATCGTCCTCTTTCAGATCGCCGTCGCCTTCTATCTTTCCGATCACATTCTCCATGAAGACGCCCAAGTAGCAGGATCGTTGGTCGACGATGTCACGCAGGAGATCGCATGATTCCAGTGCCTGTTGCAGCTGGTAATCGAACGTGTAGAGGAGCGCGTGCCCCAGGCCGTGTGAGCATTGAATGTGAAAGGCCTGCTCCGGCAGCCCTGCCGGAACAACGGAGCATGCGGTGCGAATCTTTGTCCGAAGTTCCTGGGGCGTAATATGCCGCATGCTCCCTGTATCTTCCGCGTCAGCAAAAAACATCCGCTCAATAGTGCCATGGTAACAACCTGCCTGGCATTGGGTGGTGCATTCGTTGATTGCGGTTCCGATGTTGTGGGTCCTCTCGAACGCGCGCCGTCCGATGGCATGCACGATTTCGTGGCAGGTGCGCTCAACACGAGTGTCCTGCGCACTTTCGGTGGCAAGTTTGTCCAGCAGTGTACGTGTTTCCCTGTCTCCTGCGAAGTTCGCCAGGCGATGATCAAGGCATTCCTGCACGTTGCGGCCCGGTTCAAGACAGCAACGGAGATCCGCGAAAGAATGCAGGGCCGTCTTCTTTGCGATTTCGTCTTCACAGAGCGAATTGTTGGCATCGTGAATTTTGTCGTTGTGTGCGATCAGGCTCGCCGGCAATACAATCATCAGAAGTCCCACCAGTCCGCAGATCATCCGTTGTGGAACACGCTTCATGGATCGTAGTATACTCACGCTATGCCCCGCACAAAGATCGCAATTCTCTACGTTGGTGGTTCGATCGGCATGGTGATGAACCAAAAGACCGGACGCATTGAGCCGATGGAATCGCTCAGCATGATCCATAGAGTCATTCCCGAAATGCAGAAGGAGGTGAGCCTGGAGTTCTTCGCCATTTCCAACGTCGGCTCGTCGGAAGTCACTCCCGATCACTGGATCGAGATTGCGCAGAAGATCGAGGATATCTACGAGGATTTTGAAGGATTCGTCGTGATCCATGGCACGAACACCATGAGCTACACAGCCTGTGCTTTGAGCTTCGCACTGCAGAATCTCCGCAAGCCTGTGGTGCTGACGGGGGCGCTCCTCCCGATCAACGACATGGCCGGCGACGGACGGATGA
>JAHFJP010000051.1 GCA_023245765.1 Candidatus Peribacteria bacterium | reverse complement strand
TGATGCAATCCCATCGCACGTGCAAATGTCCTGCCGAGCGTCGATTTCCCCACGCCGCGCATGCCGATGATCGCTATGCAGCGCGATGATGCCCGCAGTTTCTGCAGATCCTTCCAGAAATCCGGGTAACTTTTACGAACGCAGTGCGGATTCCTGATACGGATTCCCGGATGCAGACATCCGAGGATCGCAAATGCCATCGCCATGCGGTGATCATCGTGCGGATCCAGCGTTGCAGACTTGAGGCGCGGTGAATGGAGAATGCGCAGCCCGTCCGGTTGTTCCGTGATGCGGATTCCCGCCTTGCGAAGTTCTTTGGTGAGGACTCCCAGGCGGTCGGACTCCTTCAGTCGCAGGTTTGCCGCTCCCGTAATCGTCGTTTCGCCCTTCCGATGTGCCGCAAGTACGGCGATGTTCATCACCTGGTCGGGAACATCGGCGCAGTTGATCGTCCGCTGTCCATTTCCGCGTAATTTTGCGATCACTTCTTTCATCTTCCCGTCCGCTTGCATCGATTGCGGATTGAGATTTGGAAAAACGATGCGGCTGCCGGTGATTTCTTCCAGAACAAGGAAGGCGCCTGCAGCGCTCCAGTCACCTTCGATGGTCACTGAGCTGGGTGAGCGAAGTGTCGAGGCTTTGACGGCGTATATTTTTCCGCGCATTGCGCAGTTTGATCCGAAATCCCGGAGGACTTCTCTCGTGAGTGCTATGTATGTGCCGGAGGCGAGCGTCGACGTGATCTTCACTGTCAGTCCGTTCTTCATCGATGGTGCAATCAAGAGGAGAGCCGAGAGAAACTGACTGCTTTTGCTGGCATCCAGAGCCACGGATCCTCCCGTCAGGGATTTTCCGGTTATTCGGAGCGGCGGACAGCCGTTCGTATCCTCGATATCGGAACCGAGTATTCGCAGCGCCCTGGTCAGGTCGCCGATCGGACGTTGTTGCATGCGTTCATTGCCGGTGACGATCCACTCGCCTGGCGTCACGGCACACAATGCCGTCAAAAATCGCAGTGTTGTTCCCGCGAGGCCGCAATCGATGGTCGCACGACCTTCTTTTTTTGGAATACCGCCGGTGATTTTCAGAATTCCGCGTGAGCGATCAATCCACTGCGCCCGAAATCCCATCTTGCGGACGTTCTCCATCATCAAAAGGACGTCCTCACACGGCGTCGCGTTCTTCAGGACCGTCGTTCCCTTCGCGAGACATGCCGCGATGATCACACGATTGGTGTGCGACTTGGATCCTGGCATCTGCAGAGTAATGTCAAACGGAAGCTGCAGCGGATCAACGGTGATAGCGTCGGCATTGGTCATGATCGGCAGCGCGTGAAGAGCTCCTCTGTGATGTTTTTCACGGATCCATGACCGATCGCATCCGGTACCGCTATCCGTACGACGCCGCTCGAGTTCTTTTTGTCCTGCGTCATCAGCTTCCAGAGGTCGGCGGTCGCGAACTCTGCCGGAATCGCCGTTGGCATGTCCATCATTTTCAAAAGAGCGAGGATTCTGTCAGCTTCTGGCGTCTGTGCCATGCGCATTTCGCAGACCATGCCGATGCTGACGGCCTGTCCGTGAGGAATCGCAAAATTCGAGAGTGCTTCGACCGCGTGACCGACGGTATGTCCAAAATTGAGGAGCATGCGCCGTCCCGTTTCACGCTCATCTTCCTCAATCACGGCGGCTTTCATCTGTACGGAGAGCGCGATGCACTCCATCAGCGCTGCTTCGTCGCGCGCGAGGATTGCCGGGAGATTCTTTTCCATGTCAGCGAATGCATCAGCATCCAGAATCGCCGCCATCTTCACCGCTTCCACGAGTCCTTCCGCGAATGCCGTCTTCGGGAGCGTCGTGAGCGTTGCGATATCCATCACGATCGCCGACGGCTGATGGATCGTACCGATCATGTTCTTTGTTGGACCCAGATCCACTGCGGTTTTTCCTCCCACTGCGGCATCAACCATTGCCAGGAGCGTCGTGGGCACATGGATCACGTTGATTCCTCTCTGGTAGACACTCGCGGCGAAGCCCGCGATGTCGGTCAGCATGCCGCCGCCCACGGCGATGACCGTGCTCTTGCGGCTGAGCCCAGCCTTCAAAAATTCCGCACAGAGACGCTCGGCTTCACTCGTCGTTTTCGATGCTTCGCCCGATACGACAGGGATCATCACGGCATTGTTCAGCAATCCGCTGATTCTGCGTGCACGATTTTCCATCCGTGCGTCGTGCACGATCGCAACGCGATCACTATTAGCAATCAGTTCAGGAATGCGGGTCAGCAGATCCTTCCCGATGAGTACGGGGTACTCACTTGCTTGGTGTGCCGGTGGATGAATGGTGATCGTCTTCATGGGAATCAGAGTACCGTTCTTTTCACAGCCGCTGCGACCGCGCGGATGCCGTGCATGGTGTCGGTCCACTGTTCGCGATCGAGCGATTGCGGACCATCGGAGAGAGCTTCCTCCGGTCGCGGATGAATTTCGATGATGAGTCCATCGGCTCCGGCGGCAATGCCGGCGAGCGCCGTATCTTTGACCCAGCGTGCACGTCCCGCACAGTGACTGGGATCCACGACGATTGGCAGATGTGTCATCTCGCGCAGTGCGGGGAGCGACCCGAGACACAGCGTAAAGCGGACTTCCTCCTCAAACGTCCGGATGCCGCGCTCACAGAGGATGACCTGGTGGTTTCCGCCTGCCAGAATGTATTCGGCTGCGAGCAGAAACTCTTCCAGCGTTGCCGAGAGGCCGCGCTTCAGCATCACGGGCTTGCGGCAGGCTCCGGCTTTCCGCAGGAGATCGTAGTTCTGCATGTTGCGCGCACCGATCTGCACGATGTCCGCGTACGCGGCGACCAGATCGATCTGCGCTTCATTCATCGCTTCCGAAATCGTCGCCATGCCGTACTTTTCACCGGCTTTTCGCAGCAGTTTCAGTCCGTCTTCACCCATTCCATTAAACGAGTACGGTCCCGTGCGCGGTTTAAAGGCGCCGCCGCGCAGTACCGAGACACCCGCTTCTTTGACCATCGCGGCCGTTTCGTCCATTTGCCCGGGGGATTCAATCGAGCACGGTCCGGCCATCACAATCAGATGCGCACGGGAACCGAGCAGTGTGCCCGGTCGCAGAGTGATTTCGGTGCGGTCTTTATTTCTCCGCGATGCGAGCTTGTACGGTTGCTCCACGCGATCAACGGACTTCACACCATCAATATTCTCGAATACTTCGATGTCCACATGCGCCGTGTCGCCAGGCACGGCAATCACCCGACCGTTTTCGCCGATCAGATGGCTCTCGCAGTTGTACTTCTGCTGCAGGAGCGCGCGGATATGTTCCACGAGGGGTGTGTCGTGCTTGCGATCGAGGACGATGAGCATGGGTGAGGGGGAAGGGGAGCGGCCTTTCTAGCCGCGGAAATACAGAAAACCCCGCCTCCTCTCCGTGGGGAAGCGTGCATACGCACATTCCGCTGGAGAGGATGCAGTTTAGATAAAGTACCACGTAAAGCTCCGCGCGAGGGCGCTCGTGAGGGAAGCCGTTGTTGCTGCGCGCGAAGACATCGCGGGAATTATAGGCGGTTTTGGCTTCCAGTCAAGAGTTTCCTTGACTCTTCTCCTCTGCGCAATACACTGATCAGTGCACATGCGTCTCTGGACACTCGTCTATCGCGACTTTTCTCACCCGTTTACGACGGGGAGCGCGATGGCGTGTGCGGACCACAGCTGATCGGATCTGCAGATGTTGCGCTCTCCCCTCGTCGTTGGAGATTTTTCTGTATTCCTCTTTTTTCCTCTCAGCCCTTTTTACCCTCTTCACCCTCGCACCCATGTCCGCCTTCCTCACCATCGCCGTCATTCATCTGTTGGCCCTCATGAGTCCCGGTCCGGACTTCGCGATCATCGTGAAGCAAAGTCTCTCGCAGCCGCGCAAGATTGTTCTCTGGACCGCGCTCGGCGTCGCACTCGGGATTCTCGTTCACGTCGCGTACTCACTGCTCGGTCTCGGGCTCATCATCGCGCAGTCGATCGTCCTCTTCTCACTTATCAAACTGGCGGGAGCCGCATACCTGATCTTCATCGGCTGGAAGTCGCTAACGGCAAAGACTCCAGCACATCATCAAGAGCAGACCAGGCACGCATCTGCAGTCATGAGCATTCCGCAGGCCGTCCGCATCGGATTCCTGTGTAATGCTTTGAACCCCAAGGTGACGATCTTCTTCCTCGCGCTCTTCACACAGGTGATTGATCCGCAGACGCCGCTGAGCGTGCAGCTGCTATACGGTCTGTTCATGTCCGCACAGACGTTTTTCTGGTTCTCCACACTCGCGTCCGTTCTCACGCTGCGACCGGTGCGCTCCTGCCTGGATGTGATTCACCTCTGGGCAGAGCGCGTGATGGGAGTGATCCTCATTGCGCTCGGTATCAAGGTGGCACTCAGCACGCGTGGATAAATTCCACGTACCCCGGCCTCCGCGAGGGGGCCGGCTTTTTTGCTTGACCCTGTAGCGCGAAGACGTATTATCCGCGCAGATGCATTCCGTACTTCTCTCCGCCGGCGCCGTCACGAAGCGCAACTGCTCCGATAAGCAGGCGGGAGAGCTGTGCGTATAAACGAGAACGTCGATTCCAAGCACACCTCTCCCCAGCTGCCGGAGAGCTTCTTTGTGTTCCTTGGAATCACCGTTCATCGCCCGTTCCCTGCCTCTCATCGTTGATGAGTCTGGACGGGGTCCAGTGCTCCCGCGTGGGGGCAGGGAATCGGGTGATATTGTCACACACTTTTGGAGATCTCTCATGCCGCAAGTCGTGTTGGTTCCTCGGAAGAAGGGCAGCTTCGTTCGGAACGTGATTAACCAGATCTGGACGAAGCACTTCACCAATGAAGCGCGCTTGGATCGTTTTCTGGAGCAACACCCGTGTTTGCTTCAGAAGGTCCGAAAAGCGCTTCGGCGACAGTCGCCATTATTGCCGGATGGCTTCAATCCGTTCTCTGATGAACGGGGTGCTCGGTCATCAATCCTGCAACGATGGCCCGGCACGATCGAGAAGGCCATCTCGATCTTGCTCGAATTCGAGCACGCCATCGACGCGGCAATTGCGCGTCTCAAAGATCACCAATAGTGTCTGCAGATCACCCACTGTCGACACCCGCCGGGTCTTCGGACCCGGCTTTTTTTGTGTGAAAAAATATTTCTCTTGACTGTGAGTCTCGTCTCCGTATCATTCGAGGCTCAGTATGAGTTTTACTTCCCTTTCCAGCGGCATGCTCACGCGCGCGACCTCCAAGAAGGCTCGTGCCGTTTGTCTTGCGCGGGAAGGGTTGCGACGAGAGTAGTCCACGTTGAAAGATTCGAACCCCTCCCGCCAGCAGCCGCGGAAGGGTGTTTTTTCGTTCTCCTTCGCTCCGCTCAGGATGACAGTGTTCTGTTCCTTGGAATCACCGCGTATCGCCCGTTCCCTGCTTCTCTATCGCGAGGAGTCTGGGCCAACGGAATATCCAGTGCTCCCGCGCGGGAGCAGGGAACCGGGTGGTATCTCTATTTTTTTCAGGAGGCATTTCCATGCCAGCTCTCACAACACGTCCTAACCGGACGGGCGCCATGCGCCTGGCGGTGGACAGTGCGTGGTCATCGAACGATGACCCCGCACAGCGCGTTGCGGAGGTGTTGAAGTCGTTCCCCGGCTTCACCCTCACGCTCAGGAGCGCCCTGCGCCGTTCACGGCGTCAGGGGAACATGCTCTATCTCGAGGGGTTCGGGCTCTTCCAGGATGAAGCGCATGTGCTTCTGTACCTGGTCGAGTGCGCCGTTCGGGATGCGCGATCCTTCTACGCCGTCTTTCGTGACGTGCAGATGATGATCGATGCACGTAACCGCATCCTCCGAAAAACCCGGCGCTAGTGGCGCCAGGTCTTCGCGCAAGCGAAGGTACGAATACCAACCACTCACGATCGTCGCCGGCCTCCGCAAGGGGGCCGGCATTTTTGGATGGTATCAAAAAAGTATTGACGATGCCGGTCTTTTTCCTACAATTACCGCGTTATGGCACGTCTGCCCCGCACCATCGCTATTGCGATTATCGCCATTCCGGCGCGGGCAGGGCGTGCAATGCGATAAGCGAATTCTGAGAACCACATTGCGCCCTCCCCGCCAGCGGAAGGGCTTTTTCTTTATTTTTCTCCCCCATTGAATCATGAATTCCCTCAATACGCTCCATCAGTTCTGTCTCACTGAGCTGAACCCCGACAAACGCGTGACCTGCGCGATACAACTTTTTCCGACACTCTTCAGAAATTTTCGTACGAGTCTGGAGAATGCACTTCAGGAAGGTCAGCCGGGATTAGGCTTTGAAATTCCAGGGGCAGGGTATGTCGAGGTATCCGAAGTTGATGATCTCCACGATGTCCTTGTCCGTCTTGCCGCGAATACGGAAAAATTCCTGAAAGCAATGCGGTACTTGTTCAGATATGCGGAACCAGCATCTGCCGGATCATCATTACCCGAGCCAAATAATGTTCTGGACTATGCCTCTGCATGATGCCGCTATGCCGATTTCATTTGTGCCCGTAGATTTCCTTCCTGCATCGCATCCAGGATCGCATCCGGCTCATCATCAGCAGCGGCTTTATTCACACGTGTGTGACCGCACGTACATTCATGGAGAATGTAGTACGCGCCCTTGCGCGTCGTGATTCCAATGGGTTTCATGACGCCATGGCATTCTGCCGATCGGTCGCCGGGTTCATTTCCGTCAACATGCGCCGAACACAAGCAGTGTGTGCAATGATTGCGTGTACCCGAAGGCAGAGGCTCCACGTGGGTACCGCAATTTCGGCAATCAAAGGACTCTCGAACCGCCTTCATAGTATTATTTTATAATATATTTTAGTTTATGTCAAATATCCTTACAACACCTGTAGCGGTGCAATAGAAAGTGCAAATGTTTTCTTCTGGCCCTTGTCGAACTGAATCGTGACAACATCCCCGCGTCTACTCAACACTGTCCCTTCCCCGAACGCGGGATGGCGAACACGGGTGCCTTTATCCATCGCTGGCCCATCCTGATTCGCGTTGTCGGTGAACTCGAGGTCCTGATTGAACTCGACGTTGAGTCCCTGGTGTTGCCGGTAGGGTTCAATCTTACTCTTAGCGACTTCGCCCTCGGTCACTTTCACGCGTCCACTCTCGGTCGCCCATGCAAACGCGCTCAGCAGTTCATCACTTCTGCGTTCGGTCACCTCCGAGGGAAGGTCATCGATGAATCTGCTCGGCGCGTTCTGCTGAGTATTGCCCC
>JAHFJP010000050.1:4693-7451 GCA_023245765.1 Candidatus Peribacteria bacterium | reverse complement strand
GCGAAGAAGGAGGGCGTTTCGTCAAAGCAGCTCGTTGACCGCAATGTTCCGCTGTTCCAGGAGCTCTACAAACGCCTCGGCATTTCCTGTGACGTCTTCATCCGGACCAGCGATCAAAAAATCCATTGGCCGACGGTGATCGAACTCTGGAAGCGGCTGGAGAAGGCGGGCGTGCTGGAAAAGCGAACCTACACCGGGTTCTACTGCACCGGCTGCGAGCGATTCATCACCAAGAAGGAACTGGTCGACGGTAAATGCCCCGACCATCAGATTCCTCCCGTCGAGGTCAAAGAGGAGAATTGGTTCTTTCTCCTCAGCAAAGAACAGGAGTGGCTGACGAAACTCCTGAAGAAGGAGTACAAAATCGTTCCGTCCTTCCGCGAGAAGGAGACGACGACGCTGCTCGAAGGTGGTTTGGAAGACGTCTCCTTCTCCCGTCCGAAGAGTTCGCTCAGCTGGGGCGTGCCTGTTCCCGGTGACGTGAATCAGACGATGTACGTCTGGTGTGATGCGCTCACGAACTACATCTCCGGCCTGGGACTTCTGACGGATCATGAAGAGAAGAAATGGTGGGATGATGCGGAAGTCACGCATGTGATCGGCAAAGATATCGCGCGGTTCCACGCGCTCATCTGGCCCGCGATGCTCAAGCATGCCAAGGTCAGAACTCCGGATCGTTTGCTCATCCACGGCTTCCTCACGAGTGAGGGACAGAAGATGAGCAAAACAACAGGGAACGTTGTCGCTCCCGATGAAGCGATCTCCAAATACGGCGTGGATGCTCTGCGGTTCTTCCTCAGCCACGAAATTCCGGTGGGCAATGACGGGGACTTCTCCTGGAAGCGCTTCGGCGAACTCTACGACGCGAAGCTCCGCAATCAACTCGGCAATCTGCTCAACCGCGTGCTCGTTCTCCTCAAGAAACAAGGCGGAACCGTCAGCGTTCCGGACGCTTCGTCTACGCTCATCGTGACAGATGCCTCACGGGCGGCAGAAGGCTGGAAGGAGTATGAGACGAAGATGAACGCCTTCGATCTTCACGGCGGCATCCAGCAGGCGTTTGATCTCATCAGCGCGCTCAACATGGGCTTCGACAAAGCAGCACCGTGGAAGCTGGCAGGGGAAGAGCGCCTGAGGATGCTCAGTCGCTTCGCGGAGTCGATCCGTCTCGCTGCGCTGCTTCTGCTGCCGTTCATTCCCGAGACGGCGCAGAAGATCAGTCGACAGCTCAACGTGTCGTATGCGGAGAAGATGCTCGACAAAGAGTTCGTCATCACGAAGGAGATGAAGGAGTGGGGGAGTCAGAAGGATTGGAAAGTAGTGGGGGAACCGGAGATTCTGTTTGCACCTGTGGAGTAAAATCGCCATACGCATTTCCCTGAAGGGAAGTGGTCGTCCACTCACGTTGAGTGGATGTCGGTCTGTCCCGGCTCATTCTTGGCAGGAAGAGGTAGTCAAGATAGAGGGGGACAGACCTTTTTTGTCATTCTCTTTTCTGATATGGTTTCAGGGCTCTCATCAAGACCGAACCGGCGAATGCCAGGAGCAGTGGAGAGGGGAGCAGCATTATTTCTTTCTCATTTATTGTATGTTTGACCCTATGTCTGAATTGACCGGACGACCCGGCGGCGACGACTTTGGAATGGGCCCTCCGGCAGGTGGTCCCCCTCCTCCCCCCCGTGCTCCGCGCCCACCGGCAGGCGGCCAGGGTGGTGGTGGCCGTTTCGCGACGGACCTTCACAGCGTGACGATCCACGCGCGCCAGCGGACCTTCTACGTTGACCTGAAGGAATCCGGCAACGGCAAGTTCTTCAAGATCTCCGAAAAGTCCCGCGGGGGGCAGAAGACGACGATCATGTTCGACGTCGAGGACCTCGACCAGATCATTGCGGCGCTGCAGGAGATGAAGACGAAACTTTAAAAACAGGATTCCCTCTCCCTTCGCAAAGGGAGAGGGGCAGGGGTGAGGGTCTTTGGGTCCATGCTCCGCCACCCTCACCCGCCTTCGCGCTGCGCGCTCAGGCTCCCTCTCCCTCCGCGCCCTCGCTCCGCTCGGGCGGAGGGAGAGGGTATCCTCGTGCGATGCCCCACTTCAGCGTTTGCCGCGCCCTTTCTGATGTCAGCGCCGCCCTCTTTTCCAGGTTGCCCCCTTCATCGCCTTCTTCCCCGCCGGCTGCACCGTGACAAGGTGAAGAACGGTCTCACTCGCGCAGGAGAGGGGAGCGGTGTCCATTCCCGGCTCGAGCGATGCTTCCAAAATCTTCACCTTTTGGCCGTCCATGACCATCGTCACACCCGGCCAGGGAGTCAGCCCGCGGACCTTGCGGTCGATTTCCTTTGCCGTCATCGCCGCGGCATCCACCAGGCCGTCGTCGCGCTTCAGTGTCCGGCAGACCGTCACCCGTGAGGCATCCTGTTCCGTCGGGCGAAGCGGAGCCTTCAAGGTCTTGATCAGAAGGTCCGCTCCCATTGTTGCGAGACGGTCATGCAGCGTCGTGAAGGTCTCGCGCGGGTCAATCGTCACCTTCTCCTGTGCCAGCACCGGTCCTGCATCGAGTTCCAGAGCGATCTTCTGGACGGTGACGCCGGTCTCGCTGTCCCCCGCGAGAATCGCGTGCTGGATCGGCGAAGCTCCCCGCCAGCGGGGGAGGAGAGAGCCGTGGAGGTTCACCGGCGCCGTCTTGGGACAATCCAGAATCTTCTGAGAAAGTATTTGTCCAAATGAGACCACCACCAGGAAGTCCGGTGAGTGAAAAGT
>JAHFJP010000050.1:0-4593 GCA_023245765.1 Candidatus Peribacteria bacterium | reverse complement strand
GCCGTCACTTCCTGCTTGCGGCCCACGGGTCGGTCGGGCTGAGTGATGACGAGATCGACGCTGAAATGAGGGTCACTGAGCAGTGCTTCCAGTGAGGGAACGGCGAAGGCGGAGGTGCCGAGGAACCAAATGGATGTGTTCTTCTCAGGGGACATGGGAAGGAGTGTACCCCAGGAATCATTCACATTTCAGGTGAATTCACTGGTAAGCAAAAGATCAGATTTTTGTGTGTTGGAAGCCATAGAAAGACCATGGAAATCGGACATGATGATGGCAGTTCTCTTTCCCCAATTTTCTCCGATGGAAAACAGTATCCCCACCACAGCTCCCGACGCCATTGATACAGGTGATCGTCGGATCGAAAGTTTTAGAGATCGCATGCGCAGGATTGATGACGCCAAAGCGGATCAGCAACGCGTCTATGAAGACGGCAAACCCGTCAGACAGCAGCAAGAGGACACGAAGGCTCTGATCGAAAATCTTCTGAACCAGGTTAAAGTTCTGGAGGCGACGTGGTTCAAGTGGCCGAGCACGCTCAGAGCCGTCCGCAAACAGGTGCGTGAAGCAGAGGTTGTTCTGGAAGCGTTGGATTCGAAGGTTCAGGAGAGCAGCCAACGCTACAGAGATGCCGGTGTCGCAAAGCGTGCGTTGGAGGCGGAGCTCGGCCAGCGGACTCCGGACAACGCTGCCCTTTACCATCGGACGTCACGTGTCACGCGCGTCCTGCCCGGACAGACTGTGCTCGTCGAACTGGAAGCGACAAGGTACAACGGCAAAGCAATCATCCATTTTCCGGAGAGTGCGGAAAGTGACGATCTTCAAATGAAACAGGAATTGGCGCTGCAGACGGAGAGTGAAGAAATCTTCAATATGACCCGGTTCAAGACGCCCGTCATGACCAAAGAGCAGCTCAAGGACCGTATCACGGAGATGGCGTCCTACTTCGGCGCAGACATGAAGCCCGTGGGTCCTGCCTCCTTGCAATTTCCGGTGGTCAAATCACCCCTGACGCGGACCTCCGTTGATCTGGAGGAAGTGCAAATCGCTGATGGCCGCACGCTCCTGCGACTCCCCGCCGAATTTGTGGCCCTCTTTGGAAACTACTACACCGATGTCGAAAATCTCTCCAGGTTTCGGAACACGATTCGTTTCGAGGTAGAGAAGGAGAATGGCAACGTCGATCGTCGTCCCGATGAACTGGAGGCCGGCGAAAACATCATCACGTTCACGCCCATTGCCGACGGCAACGTTGCGATCACAATCGAGACGGAGTCTCCCCAAAGTGGTGCGTATGCGAAGAACACACACAACGTGAAGGTGACGAAATTCCAGCCGGCCTCTGTTGCTCTCATGCTTGAGGCTATTCCTACGCGCATCACCCTTATCCATTCCAACAATAAAGAGCAATTTCTCCAGGGTGGCGAACGACGTTTGAATGGGTTTATCACCGAAGAGGAGAGGCGGGAGGAGGATGATTGGTATTACCGCCAATACGACTGGTAAAGCTCCGCCGGCTCCTCTCCCGGTGTACACTGAGCTCCCATGTCACGACGCCCCGCCATGCTCGCCTCCTCAGTCCGCGCGATTGTCGCGCCGCTCCTGCGGGAATGTCCTCAGGAATGCGGCGTGGTGAACATCACGCGGGTTGATATTTCCGCTGATCTTTCGTACGTGACGGTCTATGTGACGGCCTTCAAGGGGAGTGCGGCGGCGATGGCGTACCTCGAGGGCAGGAAAAAAGAATTCCAGAAGCGTCTCGGCGGCTTACAGACGCATAAGACGCCGCAGCTGCGCTTCCGCATCGACAAGACCGCGGAGGAGGGGACGCGTATCGATCAGCTACTGGAGCGCGCGGCGAAGGCTGAATGACAAATTCACTGTTCCAAAGTAGATCATGTGGACTTTCAAAAACTTCGCAATAACACGTCGTTGATGATTAATGTCGGGGATGGGAGACTCCGTCCCTTTATCGTATGCATCTCCCCGAACCAGAAATCGCGCAGGCTGTCGATCTCTGTAAGACCGCCACGCGACTGCTCTGCGTGTGCCACCGCAATCCCGATGGCGACGCGATCGGATCGCTGCTCGGTGTGGGTGCATTGCTCGAACAGGAATTTCCGCAGGCCGAGGTGGGCTACCACTGCGTTGATCCCGTCCCCGAGATGTTTCATTTTCTGCCAGGCGCATTTCGTGTGCAGGTGTTGCCCGACCCTCTGCCTCCGCCGGAGGGAACCGTCTTCGTGTTCCTCGATTCCGCCGAGCCCAAGCTCACGGAACTGCACGAAACCCACCCGCAGCTCTTCGATGGCACGTACCGGTCGCTGATGATTGATCACCATTACAGCAATCCCCGCTACGGGACGGTCAATATTCTCGTTCCCGATGCGAGTTCCACCTGCGAGATCGCCGCGTGGCTGGCCGAGCAGGCTGGCTGGACCATCACGAGCGACATCGCCACATGCCTCCTCACGGGCCTCTACACCGACACGGGGGGACTGCTGCACAGCAACGTCACTCCCGGGGTCTACCGCACTGTGGCGCACCTGCAGCGGCGGGGGGGACGGCGTCAGGAGGTCGTTGAAGCGGTCTTCCGGACGGGCAAGCTCAGTACCCTGCGTCTCTGGGGCCGCGTGCTCGAGAAAATCAGTCTCACCGATGAAGGAGGAGCGATTTCGGCCGTGACCGAAGGCGATTTCCGCGCGACGGGTGCCGATACGAGCGAGCTGACCGGCGCGATCGACTACGTCAATGCGGTCCCGGGCATGCGCTTCTCCCTCATCCTCAGCGAGCGGGACGGAAAGGTGAAAGGGTCACTCCGGACCCTTCGTGATGACGTTGACGTCTCCGAAATGGCGGGCAAGTTCAGCGGTGGCGGGCACAAGAAAGCGGCGGGGTTTGCTCTCCCTGGAAAACTCAAGCCGGAAGTACGGTGGACGGTGGTGGAGGGGGAGTAGGGATTCACGTGCGCGAACCCCTCTCCCTCCGCTCCGAGCGAAGCGAAGAGCGCGGAGGGAGAGGGGCAGGGGTGAGGGTGGCGGAGGCTGATCATCGGGACTCTTTGCATGTTGCAACAATTGTCCGGAGAACCTTCATCATATCGTGATTCGCTTCATCGTTGGTGAAACGGAGAACGCGGTAGCCATTTTCCCGCAGATACTGCTCTCTTCTGTAGTCTTTGATCTGTACTACTCGTTCTTTATGCACGAACCCATCAAGTTCAACAATCAACCTCTTCTCCGCGCAGTAGAAGCCCACGATGAACGGGCCAATAGGAACCTGACGTCGGAATTTGAGATTCTCCAGCCGACGATCCTTGAGCTCTCTCCAGAGCAACATCTCGGTCACGGTCTGACCTTTCCGCAAGGCCCGTGCCCGCTCGACCGTCACAGGCTTGCGCTTGGTGGGTCCTGTCTGGAAAACCATAGCGGATCAGGATATCACTCAAAACAAGCCCCCACCAAAGGACCCTCACCCCTACCCCTCTCCCTTTGCGAAGGGAGAGGGACCCGCGAGTGATTCTTTTCCGCCGCCGGAGGCGTTGAGGCAGATACGAGAAACTTGTGCGGTGGACGGTGGTTGATGAATGAACCAGGCGGATTATCCTCCCTCCGGACCTTTCGGCTGTTCAATTTTCTTCAGATCCTCAGCATCTTTTTTCATCGCTGGCGGTTCAACAGGTATCGGCTTCATCGGTTTGCAACCTTGGTAGTACGTAAGACAAGCCGCAACGAGGAAGAGAGTTCCCCGGATGATGATTGGTCCGCATCCTGGCTCTGTTAGTGCTTCCCAAATCCCATTTGAGCGATCTCGAGAATTATTGGAACTGTTATAGCCCATGAAAAGATCATTCTGCGTTTGCGGATGAACGTCAAAGGCGCCGTCTTTTTTTTCATTTACGCTTCTGGATGCTCCGGGAGAAACGTGTTGTCCGTTGTCGTCGGCAGAATCGTAGGTGCGGTGGACGGTGGTCGATGAGGAGTGATCAGTGCCACCGCCGGGTTCGCCCGAACCCTTCGTACGGGACAAATTCATCTCCGACGTTCCTGAGGGGCAACAGTGCGGGATTCATACTCGTTTTTAGCGCGAGTTTCCCGCCGTTTCCATCCGGTTGATAGTCTCCCGTGATCACATTGGGGAACATATCCGCATCTCTTTGTTCCACATCCCGATAAAACTGAGGCAAGTGCAGAAGGTTGTGCACGACATCCATATAAGGATCAATTCGTCTGCTTGCCCGTATGGTCGTGGCGTCACTGGAGCGTATGCCGGTTCGAGAAACTTCCATAGATGGTGTGGTTGTGTTGATCGTTTCGCTGATCCATTGCCTGACGCGGATCGGCGGCGCAAAAATTCTATACAGTTCCAGATTGGTGATGTCCCCCTGCATGAGTGTTGATTTGGTTCGCGGAATTTTTTTGAGAACCCGTTCTGCGTTCTTCACGGCATTCGCCTGTGAGTCTATTGCGCATCCGAACACCGATTGTGCGTTGCGACGCAGCCCTCCGATCAATCCCGCAGCGAAGAGAATGCCTGTTCCCGTGCCCAAGTCACCGACCGCGAACTCGCCGTATACCTCTCTCCCGTCATTCCCGA
>JAHFJP010000017.1:8363-27535 GCA_023245765.1 Candidatus Peribacteria bacterium | reverse complement strand
TTCACAAACAAACCAAAAAGTGCTATCATAGTCTGATGGACAAACATGCAGTTTCGGCGATCTTCGCCAAGGCGTGCGAGCTTGGTGCGTCCGATGTGCACGTGACCGTGGGCTGCCCGATTCTGTTCCGCATCAATGGTGAACTGACGGCGGAGACGAAGCAGAATGTGACGGCCGAGCAGGCCGGGGAATTCGCCAAAGCGGTCCTCGGTGACGGGGGATTTGCCCGATTCCAAAAAGAGCGGGAGCTCGATGCGTCGTTCGATCTCGAGGGCGGGTTTCGTCTCCGCGTGAACTGCTCCGTCCAGCGCGGCAACGCGACGATCGCCGCGCGCGTGATCCCCAAAAATATCCCGTCACTGCAGTCACTGAACCTCACGGACCTTGCGGCAACGTTCACAGGCGACCGCCAGGGGCTCGTGCTCTTTACCGGTCCGACGGGTGCGGGAAAATCCACGTCGCTCGCGGCCATCATCCACTCGATGCTGCAGGAATCAGCGGTCAACGTGATCACGCTGGAAGATCCCATCGAATTCCTCTTCGATCACGGCAAAGGCGTCTGTCGCCAGCGTCAGTACGGTGAAGACTTCCTCTCGTTTCCCGAAGCGCTCAAGCATGTCCTGCGTCAGGATCCCGACGTTGTGATGATTGGCGAAATGCGCGACCCCGAAACCATCGCGAGCGCCCTAACGCTCGCGGAGACCGGTCACCTGATCTTCGCCACGCTCCATACACCGAACGCGACCCAGACGATCGACCGCATCATTGACGTCTTCCCGCCCCACCAGCAGGGCCAGGTCCGCTCGCAGCTCTCGATGTCCCTCAAGGCCGTCGTCGCGCAGCGCCTTGTTCCCTCCACGGCCGGTGGACGGGTGGCCCTCCGCGAAGTGTTGGTCTCCACCCCCGCCGTCGCGCACATCATCCGTGATAACCGCACGGCGGAGCTCGTCTCGGTTCTCCAGACCAACGAGTCTCTCGGCATGTGTACGTTCGAGAAGGCGGCCGAAAGGCTGTACAAGGAAGGGGTGATCACGAAAGAAGTGTATGGATTGATAGGGGAGCAGAACTAGGGAGGTTCCACGCATGCATGGAACATCCATTTAGCCCTTCCTGTAGAGGAAAAGTCGTATTTCGGAAAAGTGATTTTTCCGGATCCAGCTTGTGCGATTCTCTAGCCTGTGATCGCTATTTGACGTTTAGAATAAAAATGTTCTCTTTACTTTACCAAATTGTTCGGTATCGTTCGAGTTTGTCATGAACGCCATTCCCGCCGGCGTCGAGGCATCGCTCCTCGAGGCCGGGTTCACCTCCACGGAGGTCGCCATCCTGCGCCGGCTTCTGGAACACACTGCGCTCACCCTGCGTGAGCTCGCCGTGCGCACGGGCAAGAGTACGGGCGTGCTCGACCAGGCGTCCAAAAAGCTTTTGCAGAAGAACATCATCAAAAAAGAACACATCAACGGTCACGACCGCTTCACGATCACATCGCTCGATTCGATTCTGCTGTGGATGGAAGATGACACCAGAAAGAAGCGTGATCTGATGGCTCGTCGGCAGCAAACATTCGAAACGTTCATCAAATCGTACGAGCAGGATAAGAAGCGTCCGGAGATCGAGTACTTCGATGGCATTGACGGTCTCGCGAAGGCGTATCGCAAACTCCTCGATTGCGGCAAGGAGATCGTCGGGTACGTGCCGGTGTTCTGTGCGATCGAAGATCATCCGCTTCGTGACTTCTTGGTCGAATGGTTCCGCCAGCGGCGCAAGAAGGGAATCTTCTCGCGGATCATCACGCACGACACACCACTGGGACGGAGGCATCACTCGCGCGACATCTTCGAGTACCGGCAATCGGCGCTCATCACAGAGGATCAACTTCCCTTCACCTTCGAAAAGCTCATCTGCGGCGATACCGTTGCCTGTTTCAATTACGCCGAGAAGCGCGCGGTCCTCTTTACGTTTGCCGAACTTGCGACGATGGAGAAGACGATGTTCGAAAGCTGGTGGCGCCAGCTGCAGAAGAAGTCCCTCCCGGATGCCGATGCGCAGGTGGCAGCGGGAGACGTGACACCGGCGAAGGCCCTCGTTTCGGCCATGAAGCTCGGCCCTGCCGCAGTCCCCTTCAGCATCAAGACGTTCTCCGGATTGCGGGAGTTCTTCGTGAGCCGCAAGAGCATCGCGGCCTTCTGCGGTATCGCTCTCCTTTCCGCGGGGATCACCTTTTACCTCTACAGCTATACCAAAGAGATGCAGTTTGAGCGGATGCAGGATACGGTCAAATCCATTGCGGCGACGGGTGCGCTGCAATTCGACGCGAAGGATCTGGACGCGCTACAGGTGGAGAAGGATTGGAAGAAGCCGGAGTGGAAGAAGGTCGTCAAAAGTCTGGAGTCGATCCGAAAAGGCAATCAGGACATTGTCTTCGTCTACATTTTCCGCAAAAACAAGATTGATCCAACGAAGATGGATTTCGTTTCCGATTCTCATTCGCTGAATCCCTATGCCAACGTCGATGCCGATCCGACAAATAATGTAGATGCGGATAAAGACGGAGTCATCGATCCGGAGGGCCCTGACAAGCTGCAATGGCCCGGGCAGGCGTATCCGGAACCGCCCATTGAAATATTTGAGGCCTACAATGGTCCGATGGTCACAACGGCGATGGTTTCCGATTCATTCGGTAACGTCCTCTCCGCTTTTGCACCGATTACCGATTCCAGCGGCAGAGTTGCCGGAATTATCGGCGTGGATATGAAGGCGACGTTACTGAGCAAAAGAACAGCGGATGTGTTCCAGCCTGCACTCTATTTCGTCGGGCTGTTTTTGCTCTTCGTCCTTATTCGTCTGACGGCGTTCAACAGATCGCTCTTCGCGGAACTGTGGAGGGGATTACAAATGAGAAAAGTGCTCATCACCATCACGCTTTGTGCCGAATTGGCCTTTGTGATCACGTTTGGTTTGTATCAGTACATGTTGCAACAAACGGTGAACGAAGTCGGTACGAGATTAATGTCTATCGTCGCAACGGCCGCCCCGGAGTTCGATACGAAAGATCTCGACCGTCTGCATTGGGCCGAAGATATGAAAACGGATGAGTATCAGAGAGTCTTTACGAAACTGAACAACATCAAAGATGCCAATCCGGAGATTACCTATATCTACATTCAGAGATCGGTGAAACAGCCACATCTCTGGGAATTCGTCGCGGATTCGTATTCCAATTACAATCTTCCGACAGTAGGACCGGATGTGAATGAGGACGGCGTTCTGGATGAAGCCGACGAAAACCTGGCTCCCGGCGTCAGTTATTGGGATGACAATCCCGAGGAAATGGTGGAGGCGTGGGAACGTCCCTCATTCGAGAGGCAATTGTATCAAACACAATGGGGGACGTTGATTTCGGGGTATGCCCCCATCAAAGATTCCGCGGGTGTCACGCATGGAGTCCTTGGGGCGGATATTGATGTTTCGGAAGTCTACAAAAATCTCTACGGGAAATTCATCCCCTGGCTCTGGTTTGTTGGAGGCTTCGCAAGCCTGATGGTCTTGCGTCTGCTGTTTCAAAAATTACTCTCTTCTTCCCTGCGATCGTCATCATGAATGCCATCCCTGCAGGCGTCGAGGCATCGCTCCTCGAAGCCGGGTTCACCTCCACGGAGGTCGCCATCCTTCGCCGGCTCCTCGAACACCAGGCGCTTACCTTGCGGGAACTTGCGCTGCGCACAGCCAAAAGCACGGGCGTGCTTGATCAGGCATCAAAAAAGCTTCTCCAGAAGAACATCATCCGGAAGGAATCGATCAACGGTCATGACCGCTTCACCATCACGTCGCTCGATGCGATTCTCCAATGGATGGAGGAGGATATCCGCAAGAAGCGCGATCTGATGTCGAGACGGCAGCAGACGTTTGAATCGTTCATCAAATCGTACGAAGTGGACAAAAAGCGGCCGGAAATCACGCACTTCGAAGGCATCGAGGGCCTCGCGAAGGCGTATCGCAAGCTTCTCGATTGCGGCCAGGAAATCACCGGTTTCGTTCCCGTCTTCTGTTCCATCGAAGATCATCCTCTCCGTGACTTCATGGTTGAGTGGTTCCGCCAACGCCATAAGCGCGGAATCTTTTCGCGCGTGATCACGCATAACACCCCGCTGGGACGACGATACCACTCGCGCGACATGTTCGAGTACCGGCAGTCGCTGCTCATTGAAGAAGAGCAACTTCCCTTCACGTTCGAAAAACTGATCTGCGGCGATACCATCGCCTGTTTCAATTACACCGAAAAGCGCGCAGTTCTCTTCCGCTTCCCCGAACTTGCGGCCATGGAGAAAGCGATGTTCGAAAGCTGGTGGAGACAACTACAGAAGAAAGAACTTCCCAAAGTCGACGCGGAGGTCGCGGCGGGGGAGGCAACGCCGGCAAAAGCGCTTGCATCAGCCCTCAAACCCGGCCCCTCCGAAGTCCCCTTCAGCATCAAGACGTTTTCCGGCTTGCGGGAGTTTTTCGTCAGCCGCAAGAGCATCGCGGCATTCTGCGGGATCGCCCTGCTCTCCGCAGGCCTTACGTTTTACCTCTATAACTACACCAGACAGTTGGAGTTTCAGAGAATGCAGGACACCGTGAAGTCGATAGCGGCAACGGGAACGTTCCAATTTGAGGCGAAAGATCTTGATGCGTTGCAGGTGGAGAAGGATTGGAAGAAGCCGGAGTGGGGAAAGGTGGTGAAAACATTGGAAAAAATTCGCAAAACAAATCCTGATGTTGAATATATCTACCTTATTCGAAAAACAAAAAAAGACCCGCTCAAAGCAGAATTCATTGCCGATTCGCATTCACTGAATCCATATGCGAATTCAGACAATGATCCTTCCAATGATGTTCGTGCCACCTGTCAGGGAGTTGTCATGCAAGGAGATCCTTCATCCAATCTTCTGCAGTGGCCCGGCCAACCGTATCCGGAATTTCCCGGAGAACTATCTGCCGTGTATCAGGCGCCCATGGCCGGAAATATCTATACAGATCAATGGGGAGTGGTTGTTTCGGGATATGCACCGGTGAAGGATGATCAAGAAAAAGTTGTCGGCGTCCTTGCAGTAGATATGTGTGCGCAAGCGCTTGATTCTCGAATTGCGAGTGTTTTCCAACCGGCATTGTATTTCATCGGGTTATTTTTGCTCTTCGTCCTCATTCGTTTGACTGCATTCAACAGATCGCTCTTTACGGAACTGTGGAATGCCCTGCATATCAAACGAGTACTGGTCATTATTGCTTGTTGCACCATCCTTTCCCTTGCGGCGACATACGCCCTCTACCGATTCAATATCTACGTCAGCGAAGAGCGTATCCGGGAGAAAGTTCTTTCGATTGCAACGATGGGTGCGGTACAGTTTGATCCGAAAGATCTTGAACAGTTACATACTGAGGCAGATATTCATAAACCGGAGTATGCAAAAATAATTGGGAAATTGAATGAAATTCGTGACGTAAGTTTGGGGGTGAAATACGCATATATTATTCGTCCGACCAGTGACCCCCAACATTATGAATTTGTGGCTGATGCCGATTCACTTGATCCAAAAGCTAAAAAGGATTTAAACGGAGATGGAGTTATCAATGAAGAGGATCATTTAACTCCTCCAGGTGAGATTTATGACATGACCCAATTTCCTGGATGGAAAGATGCAATGGTGAGACCTGTGGCGAATATCGAGGTATATTCTGATCAATGGGGTAAGTTTATTTCAGGTTGGGCACCTATTAAAGATGTAAATGGAAAATCAGTTGCAGTTTTTGGCATTGATAAGTTTGCTGCTGATGCATCCACACTCTCTCAGGAAAATTTTTCGCCGCTAGTCTGGTTTATTGGATTTTTTCTCCTTTTCCTTGCCATTAACTTGGCGTTTCTTGGGGCGATGCATCGACGCTTTGTGAAGCAGGTTTGGGATTTTTTTCAGCTTCGCAAAGTTCTTATTGTCCTTACTTTGACTGCGGAAGTCGCATTTGGGATTACTTTTGGTTTATACCAATACATGCTTCGACAGACGATCAATGAGGCAGGCAACCGGTTGATGGCCATCGCAGCAACGGCCGCGCCCCAATTTAACACAAAAGAGCTAGATAGCATTCGATATGCAAGAGATATGAAAACTGTTACGTACCAGCATATTTTCAGGCAACTCAACGATGTCCTTCATTCAAATCAGGATGTGATGTACGTCTACATTCTTCGCTCGGTTGATAACGGTTCTCTTTTCGAATGGGTGGCTGATCCGTACTCAAATTACAATGTTCCGAAAGTAGGCCCCGATGTGAATGCCGATGGGGTCTATGATGAGGCAGATGAAAATACAGGTCCAAGTGAGCGTTATTGGATAAACAATCCCAAGGCAGCTTTAACTGCGTTACAACATCCTTCGTACACTGAGGAATTTTATTCCGATCAATGGGGAACATGGATAACGGGATATGCACCAATAAAAGATTCAGTCGGACAAACTCATGCGATTTTGGGTGCGGACATAGATGTTTCAAAAATCTATGAAATTTTGAATCGAAAATTTGTACCTTGGTTGTGGTTTTCAGCTGGCTTTTCTATTCTGATGATTTTATTCTTGCTATTTAGAAAACAGGAAAAATTTTAATGGTATGATCAGAGAATGAATAAGTGGATTCTTGTGGGAGAAACTAAAAAAACTGGCAAAGGAATATTCACCAAAAAATCTTTTTTGCGCGGTGAGACTGTGTTTGTGATTAGAGGCACAAAAAAAAGTTACAATGGAAGAATCCCAAGTAAGATAGGCCAACGATGGATCGGTATTGGAGTTAACAAATGGATAAATCCTTCTCGTCAAAATCCGGCATGGTTTATTAACCATTCTTGTGATCCGAACGTTGGGAGAAACAGTTTATATAAAATAGTTGCAATGAGAGATATTGATATCGGAGAAGAATTGACCATAGATTATTCAATGACAGAAGAAGACCCTCTATGGGCGATGAAGTGTTCTTGTGGGGCAAAAAATTGTCGAAAAATCATTCAGAGCATTCATCACCTTCCAATCGGCATTTTCCTCAAATATCGTAATTTTATCCCAAAATTTTTAATTAAAATTTTTGAATCAAAACACAAGCAGATGGGTCAATAATGGGATTACTTTGAGAACAAAAAAATGATATAATGAGCAAGATGTCCACAGATAAAAACTCAACAGGAACCAGAGTGATTTTTGGCCCTAACAAAAGCTATTTTGCGCTTACCTTATGTTTAATACTAGTTTTGTTCGTAAATTATTTTCTATATTTGCAGCTTCAAAAATTATTTAAAGAGAATCTGCAAGAGAGGATTATATCTATGGCATCAACTGCCGCCCTGAATTTTGATCCCAATGAAATATCGAAAATCAGTGGACCCGAGAGCATCGGTAGTAGTGTGTATCAAGAAACCGTCCTAAAGCTAAATCACATAAGACAGGCGAACAAGAATGTTAAATACGCATATATTTTGAGAAAAACTTCTGATCCCAACGTATTACAATTTGTTGCAGATGCTGATTCTCTTGATCCAGCAAAAATCTTCGATCTAAACGAGGATGGCAAGATTGATGAAAGTGATGAGTTGAATAGTCCCGGAGACCCTTATGACATTAGTGAATTTCCTTGGCTAAGGGATGAAGGATTTAACGGAGCAACAGTTGACTCAGATTTAACTCAAGATCAATGGGGAACATTTCTTTCCTCTTCATCACCTATTTATAATTCAAAGGGTGATACTACTGATTTAATAGGTTTGGATGTTGAAGTCTCAGACTTTATAAAAATTACAAATGCAGCCTTAGTCCCCTATGCTCTCTTTGTTGTTTTTCTATGTTTGATAATTACAGCATTAACTCATTTCTTAGTAAAAACATGGAAGGCCAGAGTTCATGTTGTCCAGGAACTCGACCGTCAAAAAGATGCTGTGTTACATATGGTTGCACATCAATTTAAAGGGCCTGTAACAACGATAAACTTTACTACAGAACTTCTCTTAGATGGAACTTGTGGAGAGCTAACCAGCGAACAAAAAGAAAGTATTTCCACTATTCGCACAGCTTCTCAGAAGATGGGTGCACAATCTGAAATGGTTCTTGATGCGGCTAAAATCACATTGAACAAATTGCCATTGAATCCAGTGCCTACAGATCTGAATGAGCTTTTCAAGGAGGTTATTGAAGAGGCTCAAAATCACGCTAAACAATTGAAAGTACATATGAAAATAACCCTTCCAAACCAGACACTTCCTACTGCAATGCTTGACCGGAAGTACACGCAGCTGGCGATTGATAATTTACTCAGTAATGCAGTGAAATATACAGCTCTGAAATCGGAGGGTGGAAATGTAGACTTCGTAGTTGAAATGAAAAATAAGACTTTATTTTTCCATGTGAAAGATACGGGGATCGGTATTCCGAAAGCCGAACAGGACAAAATCTTCCTAGAGCTCTACCGAGCGAGTAATGCTGGTAAGGATGGAAACGGCTTGGGACTTCGTGTTGCTCGGGGTGCCATCGAAGCCCAGGGAGGTAAAATGTGGTTTGAGAGTGAAGAGGGGCAGGGGACGACGTTCTTTGTGGAGTTACCTCTCGTGGTTGTGGCGAAGAAGTAAAGTAACTCAAGACAATTGTATGGGTCTTGTTGTTGCGATCAGATATAGAGACAAACTTGCCAATATCCACGCAACTATCATTTGGAAGCTTGGAAATTTGTGTTCGAAAACTGCCGTATACAGCGAAGCTGCAACTGGCAGCATGCAATAAATCAGTGTGAGCTGTAGAGCTCCCGCTTTAAGGTGCAGTGCCTGGAAGTGTGCGCTTGCTGCGAAAAAAGAAGCCATGACCATAAGAAGGATCCAGATACTTTGGCGTCCAGTAGGATTAGAAATTTTTTCTTGTGTCAAAAAAAGAGCAGTGAGAGAGAAGACAGCGACGCCAACAGCATAACAAGCAGTTAATAATCGTGGGGATAAGTTCGTCAGTCGCCAGTCTGTTATTGATATTTCCAACGCATAAAATGCCATCGCCAACAGACTAAAAACAATCGGTTGCATAAACCGAAGTGTACAACCGGTGTTTTGTTATTAGCAATAATAAAGCCCGGAATGAAAAAAGGTGGCTTGAGAACGAGGAGGGGAAGGGGACGACGTTCTTTGTGGAGTTGCCGTTGGTGAAATAGCGAACAGGCATTCATTCAAAATATCCTTTCAAAGTTTTAACTCTGAAAGTTTGATGAGTTTCGGTATCATACCCTTCAACCCAGATTTTAGTGAACTCGGGCATGAGCCCGTTGCCGAATGTATTCCATCTTTTGTAAAAGTAAAATCTACCAATTGTGTCAGAAGAATCGTATAAATTCCCAACTGGCCACTGGCCACTTCCTAATATTGCTGAGGCTTCGGAATTTTTGAAGCAGGAATTCAGATTAATTTCATTTTCACCCAACATATCTGTGGATTGCCTCAGTATTCCACCATCACTAAATTGATTCGAAATCCAGCCGCGGCAGAGGATTTTCACTTTTCCTGAGGGAACCTCTATTGTTGCAAGAATTTCATCTAGCGATGGTGGATATTCAACAATGAGTCCATGAACAATGATCTTAGTATCAGAAAGCCAGCGTGCATTTTCGTAGAATGAAATTGTCATTCCCGAAACACGCTTAAGTTCCATTAAGTTTTTTTTACCTTCTAAAATACTCAGCGTTCTTTCGTTGTCAGAAAGTGTAAGTATGTATTTATTATTTGGCGACCAAGTACCGTAACTAATATTCATGGGGAAAATTTCTCTTCCATAGATTTTTGTATCCAAGTTGTAGCTCACGAGTCGATTATTTTCCTTGCATGTAGCGGGGGGGTCACAACGGCTTGATTCAATCGCGCTCACCCTCCTTCCTGTCAAAGTCGGATTTGAGTAAGAGAGATCATTGTTCGCAGCAAAAATTTCTTGAGTATCTCCTTGCCCATTAACCAAAAAAATACTTCGATTATTTGGTACTGCAATTTCGATAAACGGAGAAACAACACGAGATTTTTTAACTAATAGATACCCTGCGATAGATATGATCAATACAACTCCGACAAGAATACTTTTTTGCCGATATTGAGAGGTCATAAAACTCATTTACTAGAAAGAAGCGATCGTAAATTTTGACAGAATGAATTGCATACCCTGAAGAGCTTCATCCGTTTCATCGATATTAACGTGCGTTTTAGTCATGCCAAGATTTTTTTCAACTTCGGCACCGCCAATACTAGTTCCATGAACAGGTTCACCAGTATAAATATTGGGTAGGTACTGCAACTTGAATGGCATAATGCCGCTAGGATCAAATGTTGCAATCGGCAGAGAGGCTTCGTGCGTTTGGTACACGTTAAAGAAATGATCAGTTTCGGGCTTTACTCTCACGGAATCTCCCCAAGCATTCGTAAGTCCCAGTTGCACTCCATCGACATAAGCAACTGCCTGTAATTTGGCCGTTCCAAGGAGTGTTTTCACGTTTTCTGGTGTAGAAAATAATTTACTCGCAGTTCCTGCGCCCCAACTATACGCCTCGCATACTACTTCGCGTATTGCCGGCAAGCCGGCAAACATTCCGCGGCCTGCAATGCGGTCTTGGATAATAGTTTTGGTGCGTTCAAAAATAATGTCTGGATGCAGAGCGAATGCGTCTTTTATATTCGCAATACTCTTTATTTCCTCCATGAGATCACCAACTCGGAATTCTAGAATTTCATATTCATTTTTTGCGGCTTCAACTCTGCCCCTTGCATCTACTCCAGCCTGACTGTCAGCCAATGTTTGAGAATTACCCAGAAAAATAATGACGAGTTTTCCCTGAGTAATCGGAGAAGAAGCTGGAATGTGATAGAAAATTTTATTTTGCAACTTATCATGATTGGTCGATACATCGTCGTTGTTTTGCAGCTGCATGCCTAAACTTTGATGATACATCTTCAACGCCGCATTATCATTAACATTAAATCCATTCCTCGTCTTCGCATCCTGCAACATGCTTTGGAAAATCTCCGCTGCACCACGGATTTTTTGCACTGCCTGGTACGGATTTCCATTTGCAAGGACCTTCAGACCATCTCCCGTGAAATCACTGGGTCTCAGCTCTCCGTTCAGTGGACCCCATACCTTGGCTCCGGGGGCCACGTTCATCAGATAATTCAGGTTAGCCAGTCTCTTCGTGGCAGGATCGACGTCAGTCGAGGTTAGCGACGCGACGACGATTGGTTGTCCAAGGACCAAGTCTCTCTCAACGCCGTAGGAGGCCATCGCAAAATCTTCGATCAGATTTTCCCGTTCCGTTTCCGGGAGGACCGAGAGGAAATTAATGAGACTCTTCTCCTGATCGGTTTGGCCAGTCATACCACTGTCCGGTTGCCAGGTATCGACTACTCCACCGGCCTCCATCGCCACCATCCTCCCCAAATTCTCCTGATCCGCCACGGTCCATCCTGCTCTATCCGGGGCGCCGGTGAACTGGGTGAAGATTCCGTCGAGCTTGCGCTGGTCGGCGAGACTGCGGGAGGAGGGTGGTGAGCTTTGCACGCTCACAAGGCCCGCATCCGCGAGAGCATTGTGCAGACCATTCTCCAGTCGCGCGGTTTGTTGCTCCTGCAGCTTCTGCGCAGTCATGAGTGTTCCGCTGTCACCGACAAGGCGTTCGTACGTGCTGTAGCACTTCTCAAACTGCTGCTCGGCGCAGACGTAGAAGTCTCCCCACGTGGGGGCGTTCGGAATCGCTGTGTGGTAGTTGTGGCCAGTGGGGTCAACGAAGCCGCCGGAGCGCCGAGGGCGGACCACGCCGTTGCGTTCCATCAGGACATCCATGAAGGCGTCCTTCATCGCGCTCACATAGGAGGGGTACATCGCGGCTTTGGCGTTATCCACGACGGCGCGGTAGTCGGATTTGATATTGGGATCCATCGTGTCGTACCCGGAACCGACGATCCACCGCGCGATGTCGTCATTGCTGGAATTGAAGTTCACCGGGCCGCGACTGAGCGGATCGGTGAGCACGATCATGTCGCCACCGATGCGGTTCTGCAGTGTGGGAGCGATGACACCCATGGGAATACCCGTCGCCGTCGCGCACCGGGGAGATTCGACCGCGAACTGCACGTCAACGCTGACGCTGTCGCACAAATCGTTACTGTCGCTGCTGATGGTGAGTTCCAGCGTGTAGCCGATGCCCATGCCGAAGAACGGTTCTGGAAGGCTGCCGAAATCGAGCGTCCCGCCGTTTTCGAGTTTCCTGATCCAGGGCTCATAGCTAGAACCGTCCGGGCGACGGCGGATCAGCGTCACCGTGACGCCGTCCCCACCGCGCGTGTCGAGATGCGTGATTGTGCCGTGTGGCATCACACGGCTTTCGCCTGTTGGAGTAAAACTGAGGCGGACGTCTTTGCCCTTCATCGGATGCACGAGGAGGCTGCCTGGTGCGACCGGCCGGATGCCGCCGGATTGATCCAGCGCAGTCGCAGCGCTGTTGCCGTTACTGACAATGCTCAGCGGCAGATCATGCGTGCCTGCAGGGAGGGGAGTAGTGATTGCGGTGAGCATCAGCGGCGTCATCTCCTGGTTCATCAGGAGTGAGCCGTCGCGGACCGTGGAGCCGTCCGGTCGACTGAGAACCCAGAAGTAGCCCTTCTGCCCGTCCTGCGCATTGCGGTCGAGATCCATCGAGAATGTCCCGGCAGATGTTGTGGCGGTCTTGTAGGCCGTTTTTCCCCCTGTCTGGAACCAGCGGCTGACGTCGATCGTACAACCGGCTGGCATGTTTTCGATCTGCATGCGGATCGTCTGCGCTGTTGGACGCGTGATCGTCATCAGAGGCGTTGCCGCCGTGAGTTCCCGGCCTGCTGCGCCGTCCGGCATCACACCCGTGAGTCCTGTCGTGCCCAAGGCATTTGTCGTCGGCTGAGTCAGCGAAACAGGCGAGGCCGTTCCGTCTGCAGCAATAATGTCAGCTCTCCATGTGCCGAGCACTGACGGGGAGAACAGATCTGCCGCCGCTGTCGCGGGAGCCGGAACCTCCACCCACGGCATGGCGTTGGTCTGATGGTTGAGCATTGTCTGGAGTTCGGGGATGTTGTCGCGCAGCGTCTCGGGTGCATAGAAGCCGGGGATCGTGATGATGTGGTTGCCCACTTCGGGCGTGATCCGGGCGTTGCCGAACGTGAATGATTGCTTGCCGTCGAAACCGCTCGTATGCAGATCGAGCCAGTCTCCATTCTTGATCACTTCCACGGACGGCCGGCTGAGGATCGTCGATTCATGGACGCGTGGGTTGCATGCGGCATTCGCCGCTTGCTGTTCGATGAGCATCAACTGGATCAAATCGGCAACGATCTTCTGCATCGCTTCCACATCTTCAGTTTCCTTCTGCGCCTGTAGTTCCGTGGAAAACAGCGCGTCTTCTTTCGTGGAAATCCATCCTTGTTCACGTCCGATTTCCGCCAAGGCGCCATCGAACGCCGAACGTTCCGCGTCGATGATGGCCCGGAGATTGGAGATGACCTGCGTAAGACCCGTTTCCGTAGACTGCGCCTCTCCCAATCTTGACTGGAGATCTTCCAGCAGCCGCAGAATCTCCGCCAGCCGAGACTGAGCCCGCCCCAAGTCACCATTGCGTCCGTCCAGAGTTGCGGTGAGTCCCGTGAGGGCACGGTCGCAGTCGGCGATGCGCGCGTGGACATCGTCGATCTGCGGCTGGAGATCGGCGATCTTTTGCGTCGTCTGCCCCCCCGCGATCACTGCTGCATCGAGCGCCTGCACCGCAGTATCCAGCGCGGTCTGCGCTTGTTTCAGGATATCGGTATCTTTCGGCACCGCTGCCGCTGCAGCGTCGCGGGCTTTCGTCCAATTGTCGACCGCGGTCTTGGCGGCGGTCACGGCGTCCTGGTCTTTTTTCACGGTCAGTGTGAGCGCGTCCACAGTCGCCTTGGCATTGTCCATCGCGGTTTTCGCATCTTTCACCATCTGCGGGTACTTGCCGGTGGTAATTTTTCCGTACAGCTTGTAGATGTCGTTGTAGTTCTTCGTTGCCTTCGTGAGCGCAGTTTGGGCATCGCTGAGTTTTTTCTGATCCGCAGCGAGTGTGTCCTGTGCTGTCTTGAGCGTCGTCTGCGCTTGCGCAAGCGAGTCCGTCGCGGTCTTGAGAGCATTCTGGTCATTTTTCAATGTGGTATCGGCCTTCACGACCGCGCTCTTCTTCGCCGTCACGTCGTCGGTGCGCTGCGTGACTGTTGCATCCTCCTGCGCGAATTGTGTCCGAAGGTCGCGCATGCGAGCTTCCAGAGTATTGAGCGTCGCGGTCAGATCCGTTCGGGCGGTATTCCACTGTGCGATCTGCTCTTGGAGATGAGCGATGTCCTGTTCGATTGCTGGTACACGCGATTGGATTTCCCCCTGCTCGGTGGAGAGCGTCGAGATGTTCCCGGTCAACGACTCGATTGTCGTTGCGATGCCCGTGTGAGATGCGAGCGCCGCATCCAGCTGCATCTGCGTACTGGCCAGTTCCCGTTGCATGGTTCCCGCGGCCGATTGATGTCCCTGGTACACAAGATGCAGGCTTGTGATCTCCGAATGGAGCGAATCGACCTGTGCCTGCGCGAGTGTCATTTCGGCTGATTCCTTGTCGAGTTGGACAAGGGCAGTGCCGAGGTTCATGGGCGGCAATACAGCCGAAACCGTCATCAAATCGCGTTCTTCGAGCTGTCGAACTTCCAATGGGATGGTGGATGTGTTGCGTGTGGACATGCAGAAGGGGGGAAAAGAAAAAGAACCCTGTCATCAAAAACCCTTCTTCGTGCGTGCAGCAGGTATCCATCCTCATTTCATTTTCCACATTCCAAATTCGTCGCTCCACGTAGCAATATTTTTAGTTCCGCGGGTCCGCGGAACAAATGCGTGATTTGTACGAAGTGTCATCATCTTGGTCTGAAGGCAATGCCCCCGCAACCGACATGTCATTCAATATTCTCCCAGAAACAGTTCGTGCAGTAGACGAGGTACGGTGCTTCTTGAGGATAGACCGAAATCATCTGTTTCTTGCATTTGTCGCATATCCGCTTGTAGAGCTGTCTCTCGCTCCGTAACGCCATGCGCTGGCGATGGCGGCAGGCGGGACAATGATCCGGCAAGGGAAGTTTCTTCTGTTGATAGAAGGCGACCTCCTGTGCAATGACGATAAAGTCTTTGGCACATTCCTTGTTCGTGCAGACGAGTTTGACCGCGTTCTCGGTGGAGAGAGTACTCATAGAGTGGAAGGGGAATATGAAGCAGGCATGGATTGAATAACGCTGTCAGTTTCGTGGCGAATGCGGTATTCCTCGTACGGGGAACAGAAATAGGGAAGCAGATTGTACTGACCAGACTTCTGCATCTCGGCGCGTATGCGCGCGACTTCCCGGTGGTAGTCGTCCGGCGCGTACGGTTTGTTCAAAATGTGGTACTCCTTGTTCTGCATGTACACGCACCCGAAGCAGTTTTTCAGGTTCTTGCTGAAGACGCAGAACTCGCTGTCGCTGCAATAATGCGCATGGAAACAAAAGTTGCAGGTATGACAGGACGGACAATGAATGCATTGGTAGGACCACTCACACTCAAAGCAGTGACTGAGATCGCAGCAGTTTTTGTGACCATTCGTCTCGATGCAAAAAAGACAATCTTCGAGTGCAAATGAATCATGACACCGGTAACAGTTTTTGCATTCCGACAGATGATTCCCGATACAGTCCTCACAACTAAATTGATGAATACCAAGATTCGGCGCTTTCGTACGGAGTTCCTGCACACGCCCCCGCACCGCCTGTCGCTGCGTGCTGCTCTTGAGATCGATCGACTGCATGCGCTTCTCGTACTCTTCTTTGGTCAACTGTTCATTGAATATGCGGTACTGTTTTTGATACAGCCCTGCGCACCCGAAACAATTGCTGCACCCAAAGCAGTCCTTGCAGAATTGGCAGTCACGGCAGTTGGCGCAGTCCTGGCAGAAGTCTGCCATGTAGCAGTTCGCGCAATCGACGCATTCCGTGCACCACTCGCAGCCCATGCAGAACGTCAGACCGCTGCAGCTGACGCATTTGCGGGAGTAGCGGGCGTAGTACACGTCTTCCGAGTAGAAAATGCCGAAGCAGTAGTAACAATTCTTCGACCGCACCGCTTCGGCGTACTCGCAGTTTTCCGCGCCAAAATGGATGATGTTATAGCGCGGTTTGCTCAAAATTAGCCGTTGAAATTCCCGGACGAAGTCCATAGAGTTGGGGGGCGATGAAGGGAGGTGGATGCTGCTGACAGTGTGCGGCGGGGCTGATAATCCGTCAAAGTTCCTCTACAATTTCGTGATTGTTCCAGAAGAAGAATCAATGATTTTCCTTTTGTATTAGACAAAATTTGAATTTGCTATAATGTGTAGAACTTCATTCTACATTCATGCTCACCCGCACGGACGTCGGCCGGATCCGCGAGCAACTCCACTTCTTTGGAGCGAACGCCCGCGAGTCGACCGTCTATATGCAGTGCCTGCAGCTGGGTCCGGTCTCCGTGCAGGAACTCTCCCGCACGATGAAGATGAACCGCGTCACCGTGCACAGCGCCGTCGAGCAGATGATCGAGAAGGGGCTGCTCTTTGAAACACGAAAGGGAAAGCGGCGATTGATCGTGGCGGAGGAGCCCATGAGTTTGCTGCGTCTGCTCTCCAAAAAAGAACAGGAAATCGTCCGCGTGCGCGGGGGCATGGAACACATTCTCAAGTTGCTGATCTCCCTGCAATCCACGGACCAGTCGACGCCGACCGTCAAACTCTACGAAGGCGTCGACGGCTTCAAGAAGATGCTGGAAGAAACGCTCTCCGCGCGTGGAGAAATACTGGTGTTCTCCTACGTGCCGCTTTTTTCGGATCTTGTCGGTGTCAAACACCTGGAGGAATACTTCCGCCGGCGCGCGGACCGGGGCATCCATACGCGCTTGCTGTTCCCTCCATGCGCATTCGCAGAGAAGGTCGCAGCGCGTGCAAAAGAGTACCGCGTTCACGTGCGCATCCTCCCGCCGCAGTACGTCTGGCAGTCGGGCGTCTTCTCCTGGAACGATTGTCTTGCGCTGATGTCGTACACGGAGCGGCACCTGACCTGCACGATCATCGAGAACAGGGAAATCGCGCATTTCTTTCGCCTCGTGATGTTCGAGCTCTGCTGGAATCAGGCGAAATCAGTGGAAAAGAGCTAGTTTCCCGCCCTCACCCGGCGCCGCGACGGCGCCACCCTCTCCCGCGCTAGCAGGAGAGGGAGTGAATCAGAAGGTCTTTCCTCTCTATGAAGCCGTTTAGCATTGCACCGCATTATCCCCGCGTTTCACTTGAACTCCTCCCACTATCGGCTCGTATACTGTCCCCCGACTTCACCTCCTTCCCCGTTCCCCCGTATGTCGTTTCGCAAACTTCTCTCTGCCCCGTTTTTCGCAGGTCTTGCCATCGGCGTGCTCGCGACCGGCGCTGCGGCAGACATGCTCGGCTCCGCCGTGTTCCCTGATGTACAGCAGGGGGCCTACTTCGATGCGCCCATCGGACGTTTGTATGGGCAGGGAGTGATTAAAGGAGGCGCAGATGGCAGGTTCCATCCTGGCGATTACGTGACGCGCGCGGATGTGGCGGTGATGCTCGACCGGGCGCTCAACGGCGAGGCAGCGGTGTCCGTCTCGCGCAGATCCAGCAGCAGTTCATCATCGGTGAGTACGTCGGCAAGTTCCGTATCATCGACTTCCAGCGTCTCATCCTCTGTCAGCTCGTCATCGTCGAGCGTCAGTGTCAGCTCGGTGGCCAATGTCGGTCCGGAGGGCGCGTTCCGATTCTCCAATGATCACATCGCCTTTCCGGAGAGTGCGAGCAACGTCAGCTTGAGCATCACGCGCTACGGCGGGACCAAAGGGAGCGTGAGCGTCCGCTACACGACGAGCGACGGCACGGCCAAGTCCACCGTCCGGTACAACCAGGCGACGGGTGTTGTGAACTTCGCGGATGGCGAAACGACCAAGGTCATCACGCTCAAGTTCATCAATAACCTGATCGCCGAGCCCAACGAAACCTTCAACGTCACATTGAGCGACGCAACCGGTGGCGCGGTGGTCGGCACGCCGGGGGCGATCGTCGTCACGGTGCTCGATAACGACGGCGGCGGTGGCAATGCAACGGGAGGATCGGCATCGTCCTCGTCTTCCTCCTCGACGTCGGGCACCTCCGGTTCCAGCGCCCCGGGCGGCAACATCACCTTTAGCGCGTGGAGCTACTCGGCCGATGAATCTGCCGGTTCGGTAACCGTCACCGTACTGCGCAAGGGCAACACGTCCTCCGCGGTCAATGTGAGTTACGCTACGGCCGCCGGCACGGCCATGCCTGGCGTCAACTATAACGAAACGCAGGGAACGCTCAGCTTTGCCGCGGGAGAAACAAGCAAGACATTTACGGTCCAGTTCATCGATAACAACACCATCGACGGCAATAAGAGCGCGTCGGTCAAACTCACCAATCCCACCGGCGGCGCCGCGCTCGACACGCCCAACTCCGTGCCGCTCACCATTGTCGATGGCGAGGCCAACAGCGGGGGTTCGGGCACCGTTGCGTTCTCCTCTGATTCCTACGCCGTGGCCGAGAAGTCCGGGATTGCCACCGTGACCATCGTGCGCCGGGTGAACTTTGCCGGCACGGTGACGGTCAACTACGCGACGGCCGATTCCACCGCGACCGGAGGTTCCGATTACACACCCGCGTCGGGCACGATGACATTCGCGCCATATGAATCGAGCAAGTCATTCAACGTCACCATTACCAAAGACTCGCAGACCGAGGGCGAAGAGAAGATCAACCTCACGCTCAGCAGTCCTTCGAGTAACGCATCACTTGGGGTCATCCCCACGTCCGTCATTAAAATTCAAGACTAATCCATGGACAGAAGCAATCGGCGGGCGCGTTTCCGAAGGGAAACCGTCTGCCGTTTTAGTGGCACACGTATTGTGTCTGATCACAGTAGTATCCCGGTCCGTTGCTGCGATAGTGCAGATTCCCCGTGTTGTCGTAGTAGTACTGCGGCGTGTACTGATCGAGTCTGCGGTAGCGCGGAGGATGGCCACTGCGGACGT
>JAHFJP010000017.1:5323-8263 GCA_023245765.1 Candidatus Peribacteria bacterium | reverse complement strand
TGATCACAGTAGTATCCCGGTCCGTTGCTGCGATAGTGCAGATTCCCCGTGTTGTCGTAGTAGTACTGCGGCGTGTACTGATCGAGTCTGCGGTAGCGCGGAGGATGGCCACTGCGGACGTAGACGCCGTCGTCGGTGAACCGCATCGTGTTGTCGTAGATCCCCTCGCGGTCGATCAGATTCACACTCACGGAATCGCTGCCGCGGTCGGCCTGGAGGCGCAGGAGAATCGGCTCGGTGAGACGCGCGTCGGTCCGGACGCGTACGCGCAAAATAATGGTGCGGCTCATGCGCGCGGGGATGATCTGGCTGTCCCACCGGATCGTCGTACCGTCGCTGTACCCGCCGAATGTCGCGTTCTGGAAGGCGACGGCGTTCGCATCAAGGTACGCCCGCACGTTCACGGTGCGGTTCTGGGAATCGTCATTGCGGATGTAGATCGTGTAGGTGAGCAGATCGCCGCGGGCGACGGGGTTGGGACTCGCGCTGCCGCGCACGCTGATCGAGCCGGTGCAGTCCACGGTCGGACTGTTGCAGCGGTACACCGGGAACATCGGTCGCACGCTGCTGGTGCCGCCGTAGGCGGGAGGTGCGGTGCGCGTTGGCTGGAAGTAACTCCAGTCGCTGCACTCGCCCATCCAATTCCACTGATGGCACTGGAACCCCGGCATGATGCGATAGGGGAGGGAGGCATCGCGTGCGAATGCTCCCACAGGCATCACCAACATGCCCGCCAGGACTGTTGCCCTGAGCAACGCGCGAACGGAGTGCGGTAGACAAGACTGCATGGCAGTGATGCTATGCTGCATAGACGCCCACTGTCAAACGTTCTGTCAATCTCCTCACTCTCGCTTTTTCCGCACAGGGAGTAGAATTCCACACGTTTCTTCCCCCTCCTCTTTATGTCCTGCGGATCTGGTGGTTGCTGCGGCTCTCGTTGCGGCGGCTGCAAGTTCATGGTTGCCGTTGTGGCATTGCTCTCCACGGTCACCACAGTTGCCACGCTCATCGGCGTCTACATGACGCACGTGACGATGGATGGCTGGAAGTTCGGCACGATCGACGGCTCGCTCTCCGTCATTGCCTTTCTCGTCTCCGTCATGTGCTGGCTGAAGCTCGTCAAGAAGCTCTGCCCGTGCAGTAGTGGAGGTTCGTGCGGAGCCTGTCCTGGATGTGGGACGAGTCCGTGTTCGTGTAAATAGCGCGCGCCTTCGGCGCGCGTGCGCAGGTCGAAGACCCGCGCCCGGAATGACAATCGAGAAAAATAAGGGCGCCGAGAGTGGCGCCCTTTTTCTTTACATATTCGATTCTTCCCATGTTCACGCCACCTTCAACTTGCGCGCTTTCTTTTCGAGTAATTCATCGAGGTGTGTTCGGATGATTCGTGCAAGCCGCTCACGTTCTTCAATGGCGGTGCAAGTCTCGTCATACATCTCGACCTGGTCCACACCCTTATTGTCGTAGCTGAGCAAATACGCGGAATTGAGTGCCCGCGTGATCCCTCTTTTGAACATGCCGGATAACTTGGTAATGCCGTGCTTTGCCTTGAAGGCATCCGTCTCGAGCGTATCCAAGAGTACCCGGAGTTCCGGTATGTTGTTTGAATGGATCGTTGCCCATATTTGCTCTTCGTCATATCTCTGCAATGGAGCAACATGTCCTTCGAGTCTGTCCAATCGCTCAAGGATTTTTGAAGCGACTGCCATGCGCTGTTCGCGGGCGCGCTTTGTGCCGTTCATTTCGAGAATGCCCGAGCGCAATTCGTCGGGGATCCCTCCAAGATGGATCAGTTGTACGATGGAGTACCCCACCTCTGTGCGTATCGGAAAATTCTCCGCCAGATCCGCATCTGCCGCGACGATAAACTTCCGCATGGTGTTGAGGAGCGCGTTGAGCTGAGCTTTATCGAGCGTATCAACTTCCCGCAATTTCTGTTCGAATTCAGCTTCCGGCCATGCATCATCCGTTTGGATCAGCTGCTCTCTTTCGTGATACAGCTCAAGCCACAATCGATGTTGATCGGCATCGAAGGTGGACGCCGACGTGTCACCGTTCCCTGTACCATCTGAATCGTTTTCCGACATACAGAATTTGGGGAAAGGATTAGGAATACTATAGAACAAAGTAATTTAAAAGCAAGTACCGTTAGAAGCTCGGAAATCTTGTCAAGAATGCCTTTCCATTTCTTCTGTCGGCGACTTTCGTCGTCAGCAGATGATTGCAAAAATAAGTTTTTATTTTATTATCACAAAACAACTTCCCCTCAATTTCCATGGATAAAAGGCATCTGGTGCTCCCGAAAAGCGAGGCAGAGTCGCATGCGGATGCCCTCCGCCAATTCGAACGCGTTGTCGAAATCGGGCCGGGGATGGTCAACAATCCGCTCTTCAGTGAGATCCGGCAGATGATGGCGACGGCGAACATCCCCCTGCGGAATATGAATACCCAGGCGGAAGCACTATGCACAAGTCTCATCACCGATTTTCTGCAGCAAGATTTTGAAGCACGGTCAGCGAATATTGAGAACGTGATACAGAAGATGCAGCACTTTCGCGATGAGTTGGCTCTGATACTCCAGCTGTTCCAGCCAGAAGGAGAAGGCGGTCAGACGAGACCGGAGCAGAAAGTGGTGATCGGACACCAGCGATTACCGGGGAATTGGCTGGATACACAGAAAGAATTTAAATCCACTCTGATTGATGCGCTCCTCGACGGACCGCGCGATTTGGTTGATGTTCCGGTCCGGACGCATTCCATTGATTTCAGTTCCCCCCTTCTTATCAATGGAGTGAGCGGAGTCGGAGATGATTGTACGCGGTACGGACGCGCCGCCGCCTATGTCTGCAGCGCGCACGACACACGCGTCGTCGTTGCCTATCGGGACTACGAGGAGCCCGCTGTCGGCAAAGAAGATCCCTGGAACTACATGAGCCTCAAGCA
>JAHFJP010000017.1:0-5223 GCA_023245765.1 Candidatus Peribacteria bacterium | reverse complement strand
GGCGGCGCGTTTGCTGAGCACGAACAGGAGAATGTCGGTGAACTGATCATGGACAGCAATGCGCAGGAAAAAGAGCGGGGGATTACCATCTACGCAAAAAATTGCTCAATTCAGTATAAAGATTGCCGCATCAACATCGTCGATACGCCTGGTCACGCCGACTTCGGATCCGAGGTCGAACGGGTGCTCCGGACCGTCGACTGCGTGCTGCTTGTGGTTGATGCGCAGGAGGGACCAATGCCGCAGACGAAGTTCGTCCTCAAGAAGTCACTCGAACTCGGCCTCAAGCCGATCGTCGTCATCAACAAGATCGACAAGCCCGCCGCGCGGTCGATGGAAGTCGTCGATGAAGTGTTTGATCTCTTCGTCGCGCTCAAAGCCAGTGACGCGCAGCTCGACTTTCCGTACGTGTTTGCGATCGCGCGCGAGGGGATGGCCAAGCGCAAGCTTGAGGACACATCCAAAGACCTGACACCGCTCTTTGAGCTGATCATGAGCCATGTACCGGAGGTCACGCAGCGGCTGGAGGTCCCCTTCCGCATGCAGCCGTGCAGCCTTGGGTACGACAATTACATCGGGCGTCTCGCGATCGGGCGCGTGTTCGAAGGCGTCGCCAACGTCGGCGACAAAGTGTTCATCAAGCAAACGGATGGAAAAACCCGCAGCTCCAAAATCACGAAAGTCCTCCTCTATAAGGGGCTCAAGCGTGTGGAAGCCAATGAGGCGATCGCAGGCGATATCGTCACGATCGCCGGTATCGCCGATATCTACGTCGGTGAAACGATCACGACTGACGAAAAAGCCGAGCCGCTCCCGGCGCTCAATATCGACCCCCCGACGATCAGCATGGAATTCCTCGTCAACAACTCGCCGTTCGCAGGCAAAGAAGGCGACCTCGTCACGACCCGTCATATCAAGGCGCGCCTCGAGCGCGAAAAGGAGACCAACGTCGGGCTCCACGTGGAGGAGATTCCCAACTCCGACGTCTACAAAGTCAGTGGCCGCGGCGAGCTGCACCTCTCCGTGCTGATCGAAGACATGCGGAGGGAGGGGTTTGAGCTGCAAGTGTCGCGACCGGAAGTTATTATGCGGACGGTCAAGGGTAAAGACGGTAAAGAGGGTAGAGAGGAACCGATCGAGCAGGCGATCATCGATGTGCCGGAAGAGTTCACGGGTACGGTCATCGACATGATGGCGCGCCGCAAAGGCGAGATGGTCGATATGAAGACCGCCGACGGACATGCGCGCATCGAGTTTAAAGTGCCCACGCGCGGGCTGCTCGGTTTCCGCGGGGACTTCATTATCGAAACGCGCGGCGAGGGCATCCTCAGCCATTCCTTCATTGAGTACGAACCCTACAAAGGCGACCTGCCCGGCCGCACGCGCGGCTCCATGATCTCGATGGGCGGAGGCAAGACCGTCGCCTTTGGACTCTGGGGGCTTCAGGATCGCGGCAAGCTCTTCGTCATCCCCGGCCTGGACGTCTACGAAGGCATGATCGTCGGTGAGAGTGCCAAGAACGAAGATATGGTGGTCAACGCGACGAAGGAGAAGAAGCTCACCAACATGCGCGCCTCCGGTTCCGACGAAGCGATCAATCTGACCCCCGTGACGCCGATGACGCTCGAACAGGCGCTGGAGTACATCGCGGACGATGAACTCGTCGAAGTAACACCGAAGAACATCCGGCTGCGGAAGAAGCTCTTGAAGGAACACGAGCGGAAGCGGCAGAAATAGGGGTGCGTTAGGCAGCCTTCGTCTTTGTCACGATTTGTTGAACGACGTCGCGTGTCATGAATGTCCGATCCCACTGCATGTGAGCCTGGTGGCAAACATTCTGAAATGCTTCTCGTACACCGTCCTCTCCCATTGCGAGAAGCGCTGCTTTCCCATAACTATCAGCAATCAGCTCAACAATGACGTCGCTGACCTGCTTGGACCCCTCGGGCGATGCCGTCTGCATTTTCACGTAGGAGACGACGGTCGCGTGGTTCTGGTAGATGCACGCAAGGACAACGTCGGCAGCGGTGCACTGCTCCAAGTCCAGTGGGACTCCTTTGACGGTTTCAAGTTTTTGAATCATCGGAAGCGCATTGTAGGAAAGATCACTTCGATTGCAAGAAAAATTCTTGCGCGGGTCACGCAGAGAATCGGGGCAATGACATCGAGAATGGCATTCCGGAAAATTGACAAAAATCAATAAATAACTTATTTTATCTATATGTCTGAAAAGCCTCTGGATGGTCGGCAGGGCCTTCAGAAGCCAAGGGTGGCTCCATCAACGAGCCTTCAAGACATCCATAAGGCTCTCGGTCTGCAACGGAAATCTCTGGAGGGATGTCTGGCTGCGACGCGTGCTGGCCTTCCTTTGGACGCATTCAGTGCCAAGGAACAGATGGGCGCACTCGAGGCGCTCCTCATTGAGGATATCTGGCCCGAGATCGATGCATGGATCAAAGCACACTCCGACGTCTACGGTTTTATGAAGACCAATCTTCCAGACCTGCGCGGGTACATGATCCCCACATTTGAAAATCATCTTCCCAACAATGAATCAGCTCTTACGTTCAGTGCCATAACGGCAGCCGAAATCGAAAAACTGAAGCTCACGATCGATACACTCAAAGAACGTGAGATACCTCCACTTCTCGAACCCTACGTCCGTGACGTCCTGCATACCTTTCTCTTTCGATGGGAACTGCGACGCTTGCAGGAGAAGTCCCGGCACAGCGAACCGACACCAGGAAGCCCATTACAACGCTATGACCAATACCTCAATCTGGTCGCCGCACATATTCCGCAGATCTCAGAATTCCGCTATCCCGTGACCAAAATTCTCCAGAGCGGATTCGCGTTCGGTCCGGCGGTATTCCTGGTCCTGCCACTGGAGAGTGAATTGGCTCTGGGCGATAAACTTGCCCATACGCATAACATGATCATGCGATATCTCGGCCTGGCCCTGGAGACCACTCCGGCAGTGGAGGAACACGAGAGCTCCAGAGGAGAGAGCCGTTTCACGATTGCTCCGGGCCTTTTGGCAGCAATGCTGGACAACATTGATATGCCGAAAGCAGCCATGGAGAGAGAGCAACGTTTGGGTAACCCGACCGCGATGCCCATCATCACCGGTTGTTCGGCTTGGTACACGCCGATGTTCGCAGGTGTGCGGGAATGGATTGTCGGGATGAAAAAGGGTCTGATTTGGGAGTGATCATCCGGTTGAGGTCCGGATTTTGAGGAATATTCATCAGGAATCACTGTTCTTCGATCTCCGTCCTTATTAACAAAATAACATAATTATGCTATAATAGCAACGTGCACACAAACTCTCTCCACAAGCGGAAATTCCGGATTCTCTTGATGAATCTGGGCTACGGCACGGGTCTCGACGGATCACTGAAAAGTTATCTGACGCAATGGTACCGCTACTTCTACACGCCGCAGCGGATCATCCGCCAGGTGCGCCAGTCGATCTACGCGTTGCTCAATCGCGAGCATCCGGATCTCTGCTGCTTTGTCGAAATCCATCACAAGCAGGGCTTCGTTCCGCATCCCCACGCGTACACGTCGCACATCAATAACAAGTACGGCCGTTTCAGCTGGCTGAGGCACATTCCGTTCTTCCGCGACAACTGTAACGGCTTCTTTAGCCAGCATCCGCTGCAGTTTACGAAGCACTACTTTACCAATGGCACAAAAAAGCTGATCTACGAGATCGATACCGGCAACGGCTTTTCGCTGCTCCTCGCGCACTTCTCGCTCAACCGCTCCGTCCGTGCCCTGCAGTTTGCCGAACTCCGTTCCATGATCGGCGGCCGGGAGAATGTCATTGTCTGCGGGGACTTTAATGTCTTCCGGGGAACACGTGAACTCCATGCCCTCGCGCAGTCGTGCAACCTCAAGATCGTCAACGCACACAGTCGGACGTTCCCCGCTGCACATCCGGCGATGGCCCTCGATCTGTTCCTGTGCCCCAAGACGATGGAGGATGTGTCTGCGCGGGTGCTCAAGGATATCCAGGTATCGGATCATTTGCCGGTGATGTTGGAGATTGGAGGGTAAAGAGGAAAAAGAGGGTTAAGAGGGTAAAAAGGATTACAAAAAGGCTCTTTCAGGCCAGTCTGGTTAAACTTGACAATTTGGCATAAAAGAAGTAAATTGACTCCCTTTCTTCTATCCCCATGCGTCTTCCCCTCACGATCGGCGCCATTGTGGCACTCCTGATTGGACTGCTTCTGACGATGCCCGCCGCGCATGCACAGAATGATTATTACAATTCCCCGTATCCGTACTTCCGCAGGACAGGCAGTGGCACGACGTCTTCCTCATCAAGGTCCTCGTCGTCGGTCTCCTCGGTTTCCTCGGTTACTTCTCAAATACGCCCAATTCCTACAGTATCTTCCGTTTCCAGTACTCCTACGGTTGGCCTTTCTCTCGAAAGCGACCGTTCTGAGGCAAATCCTGGTGACGAGGTTCTGTACTGGATCAAGGCCCGCAACCTGTACGTGCGCGATCTCCCGTCATGGAAAGTCGCGTTCTTTTTCGATCACAACCAGATGCAGATCATCGATGCCAGTAATGCCCGGGGCGATGGCGATCACCTCACGTTCATCGTTCCGTCGATGCGTCCCAACGAAGACGTCACCTTCTCGGTCCGTGTGCGCCTGCTGCGCAACCTCAAGCCCGGCACGGTCATCCGTACGTATGGTTCCATGATCTGGGACGGTTCGATCGGCGCTGCATGTTCCAAGAACGATCTCGTCATCATCGCCCGTCCGCCGGTGACCGGTATTGGCGACAACACCGGTCCGGTCGAAAACCTCCAGGCGTTCATCCGCCCAATCAGCGCAGCATCCAACGGATCCCCGATGCCGCTTATGGTTTGGATGGGTATCGCGCTCACGGGCATCACCCTCGGTGGAATCGTTGGAAAGCGGGTGCAGAGTGGACTCTGATAATTCTATTAAGCCCATTCTCAAGCCAAAGTTGAATATTCATGCTTTTTCATCAGAGCACCCGTGGACGGGTACTTTTTTGTGTTGATTGAGGGCAGAAGACCTTGCTTTTACAAAAGCATTAAATTATAGTCTTATACCTTTTTCACAATTTCTATGATTCACTACATGCAGTCCCGTCCATCACGCGTGGTTCGGATTCTCGGGCTCTCGCTCCTCTGCCTCACGCTCAGCGTGGGAGGCTTTGTGAGTGTCGCCCATGCCGACC
>JAHFJP010000049.1 GCA_023245765.1 Candidatus Peribacteria bacterium | reverse complement strand
TACTCTAGTATTCTCGTATGTTTGAACTTCACAAAAGCACTTCGCTTGGCCGCAGAGGGGTACTTCACACTCCACATGGAGAAATCCAAACGCCTTTCTTCATGCCCGTCGGGACCTGCGGAGCGATGAAGGGGCTCACGCACCAGGATCTGCTCGATCTTGGCGCGCAGATCCTCCTTTGCAATACCTACCACCTCCACCTGCAGCCCGGAGAGAACGTCGTGGAAGAAGCCGGTGGCCTGCATGACTTCATTGGATGGGAAAAACCGATTCTGACGGACTCCGGAGGCTTTCAAGTTTTCTCTCTCAAGGCAATTAACAAGATCACAGAGGAAGGCGTGCATTTTCAATCCCACCTGAACGGAGACGCATTGTTCCTCGGGCCAGAAGAATCGATGAAGATTCAGCACGCGCTCGGGAGCGACATCATTATGTGCTTTGATCAATGCCCACCATCGACAGCCCCCAGGACAGAGCAGGTCGCTGCAGTAGAGAGGACGCTCAGGTGGGCTGCGCAATGCAAGAAGCATCATGAAGCCCTGAATGCTCGCGCATCGAAGCCACGCGCGCTGTTCGGCATTGTCCAAGGCGGATTGGAGCGCGACCTGCGTGAGAAATGTGCATCTGAACTCGCCTCAATGGACTTTGACGGTTATGGGGTTGGAGGCCTTGCCGTAGGTGAGACTGAGGAGGAGATGTATCAGATCCTCGATGTCGTCTGCCCGCTCTTGCCCGAAGAAAAGCCCAGATATCTGATGGGGGTTGGGCGGCTTGAGCAGATGAAAACAGCCATTTCCAAAGGTATCGACATGTTCGACTGCGTGCTGCCTATGCGCGAGGCACGGCACGGGACAATCTGGCTGAGTGATGGATCACGAATCAGAATCATCAATAGTGAGTACCGCCACGATCACTCCGTCATTGATGCCGATTCCCCTTCTCCGCTCGGACGCATGCACAAAAAGAGCTATCTCCATCATTTGCTTCATGCGCATGAGCGATTGGGCGAGACGATTGCGTGCAGCCAGAATTTGGGAGTGACGTTGAAGAGTTTTGAAAATATTCGTAGACAACTTTCCTAAATCACTTCGTTCCGACGGGATACAGGTTTTCCAATACCGCTTTGAGCTGCCAGATGTCGGTACCATTTGCAGCTTCAGCAACGTAGTAGTGATCATTCCAGGCAAGAACGATGGCTGGCTCGCTTTCGGAGATGTGTCGGGGCCGTTCGAGAGTGCACATATGAGCAATCAAGATCATGTGCACATCCATGCTGTCGAATTCGTTCACAATCTCAAACTTCGGCTCGTCTGTTGCACCCCAAATCTTCCAGTTCTCAGTTTGGCTGCACATTCTTCGTAAAAACTCCGTGAGCGTGAGCCCGGAATCTGGCACCGGATCGGACAGCACCATCCAGTACTGACCATTGTCCGGATCTTTGAATCCGATTCTCTTGGATGCCGTTCCACCTGTGTACTCAGTGTCCACAGGGAATTTTGCATCGAACGGGAGTAGTGCCAGCGAAAGAAACGTGCCTGGTGCTTCCGTACGGACTTCGGATGTTCTTTGTTGCGTGTGAACAGGTGGTGGTTCCTGAACACTTTTTTGCTGGCATCCAACGATCAAAAAAACCGACATCAACGATATACCATATTTCCACCAACGATTGCCCAAGCAGCGCATCATGCGGTGATCTTCGTCACCTCCACCTCCGTATAATCCTGCCGGTGGCCCTTTACACGGCGGTAGCGCTTGCGGCGCTTGAACTTTTGAATGCGTATCTTGTCGCCCTTGCCGTGGTTGAGCACTTTGACCTCCACGCTGGCGCCGGACACGTTCGGTGCCCCGACTTTGACATCATCGCCATCGGCAACGAGAAGTACGTTCTCAAAGGTAAGGGTCTTGCCCGAATCGGAGGCGCGGAGAGGAACCTTGAGCTTCATCCCCTTTTCGACCTTTTCCTGGAAGCCGGCGATGTCGACGATGGCAAACATGGGCCGTGAGAGTCTACGCAAGCACAATAGCTCCCGCAAGGGCTATTTGACACTGAGCATGCCCATCATTCCGTTCTCCAGGTGCTCCGCAATGTGACAGTGGAACATCCAGTCGCCCGGATTACTGGCATCGAGCAAAATATCAACCGTATGACCGGCGGGGACGAGTACGGTGTCCTTCCAGGCAAGATTGTCATTCTTCACCCCGTTGTCGGACAGCACGAGGAACCGCTGTCCGTGGAAATGAATGGGATGTTGCATGGGGTGCGGAGAATCCTTTTTGTTGATAATCCGGATTTTAACTTTGTCGCCAACCTTGACGGTGTACAAGAGATCCTTGTTCGCAGCCCCAGACTCCTGATCGATCATCTTCCATTGCATCATCTGGCCCATCGTAGCCGCGTTCATCATGCCCGTGTCATCTTCCCACTCAATTCCATCTACTGGGACACTTCCCCTCATTCCGCCCATACCTCCCATCATGTTCATGTCGAGAATCAATGTATGATCGGGCGACTTGTCGAAGAACGAACGGAAAGCATCGATACTCTTTACCACCTCCGGATGAGTTTGCAGCACATCGAATTCCTTCTTGTACGACGGCGACGCCCTCTCCATGGCAATCGCGATGTTGCCTAGTTGTCGATAGCCGTTTGGTTTGCTGTCATCGCTGAGAGGCTGATGATTGAGTGATGTCAGTCCGCCTCCACGTGGGAAATAGACATCGACAATCGCCCGCTCAGAAGGAGCCAATGTCACATCGTTCACAAATTTGTCGCGCTCGTTTGGGCCGTTATCACCGCCGACCAGCTTCATTTTCCCATCGCCAATTGCGAAGCGGAGCGTGCGCGTGTTTGCCGCATTCACAAGATAGAGGCGCACAACGGAACCTTGTTTGGTGGAGAAGATTTGCTGACCGATTTCCTGCAAAGCCTGTTCCTCGGAGCCGTTCATAAGAAACATATTGCCAAATCGTCCCATCAGCGTGTGATCCGGCTGGTCCACGCCATACGGAATGGGTGCACCGGAATCGTCGACGAGAAGATCACTGACAAAAATCACATGCTCGTCGTTCACCGGCTCCAGGGTAGAAGTGTCCTTCGGTGTAACGAGAATTCCTCCATAGAGGCCCATCGGCTGCTCCAAATCCTCCCGAACATGCGTGTGGTACCAGTAGATGCCGTCGTCGGGGACTTTCACCGTGTACGTGAAGTTGCCGCCCGGTGCGATCTCATTCTGGGAGACGCCAACCGAGCCATCAAACTGACTATCAAGTCGGACACCATGCCAGTGGATCGTCGTCGGGAGATCAATGTTGTTCTTCACGTTTACAGTGAACGTAGAGCCCTGCTTGACCTTGAGAAGTGGTCCGGGAATCTCACCATTGTAGCCGTACATGACCATCTCTTTCCCGTTGATTGTTTTTCGAACAAGCATCGGATTGAGAGTGATCGTCTGCCCGTCCACCACGTCAATCGTCGTTGAGGGTTTTGCTTCAGGCAGGGTGGAAACATCACTACCCTGACCTGGCAAAAAGCCGTCTGTACCCGTCTGGGAATTGCCCATCATGCCGCCGCCATGCTGCATGCCGTTCATCTGGTGATTCATCATGCCGGACGGCTGGGATACACAGGCGGACAGGAGCAGCGCACCGATAACGATGAAGCGGAATTTCATGATTGTGAAGGAATGAAATGAGAGAATGTAGGCCGCACCAATTGAATGACGAGCCCCGCCAGCAAGCCGGCTATGGTGCTGGCAAAAATTGCAGTCGACATATCCGAAGAAGAATACTGAAACTGTGGCTCGAAGAATTGCGACGAGAAGCCGTACAGGATCGCTCCGTGCAGCAAACCGAAAAGGCCTCCTCTGAGCCACAGAGGCCGATCATGCAGGACATCGATCAGTGCGGCAGGTGCGATACACGAGAAGATCATCAGCCAACCCGGCGGGTGGTCATGCGGCTGAACGTTGAGCGACGGTAGAGGCTGGTGACCGAAATCCATCGCTGAAAGCAACATGAAGACTCCGGCGACAGAAACGGCGCTACCGAAACTCCGCATTCGCTCTTGTGCGAAGACAAACATGCCCGCGATCAACAAGGCACTGGCTGCCGCTCCTGCAAATCCAAACAAATGAAAGGGCCCCGTGGGATCCAGAGGAGAAACCAGGAAGAGCAGCAAACTCAGTACCGCCCCAAGAGCGACGCTGCTCAGCAGATGGCGTGCGACGATATCGTCGTCACTCCTGAGATGAGAGCAAAGCAGGAGCAAACATCCGACGAGCGTCAGGACAATCACGATATGTGGCGGGCTCCAGACGACCAGCGGGCTATTGACCGGTTCAGCGCCGAAGATCCGATGCCAGAGTTCATCGAACGGTGCTGAGGCGGGAATGAGAAAGAGAGCAACAGAAAGCCATTTCCAGGATTGTAGCCGCGTCTTCCACCAACCGTAGAACCCCATAGCAATCGCGACGATCACAGACGCATAGAGCAGCAGATGCGGCGGCGACCAGAATGTTTCCCGTCCCAGCTGCGCATGCCACCACACGTCCCACGTGCCCGCCAGGACGGCAGTGAAGAGAGCGACAATGATTAGCCGAACGAGGGAAGTGCGAGTGGTCATGAACTGATGCGGGCAAATAAGAAGAAGAGCAACGTAAATCCAACCGCCATCACAAAAGGTGCAAAATCCGAGAGCACGTTCCGCTGGCCAGGTGAAAAGCCCTTGAGGAGCAGAGAGTTACTCACAACGGAGACAGAACTGAATGCCATCGCGAGCCCCGCAAGTTCCGGACGCAGAACGATCCCCCACTCCATAAAGAGTCGTGCAGCGATGGGAATCCCGATGATGTTATAGAACAGCGCGAAGAAGAGATTTTCATGAATTTTCCGCACCATCGCTCTGCTCAGACGAATCGCGATGACAACGTCGCGCAGGTCGTTCTTTACGAGGATGATTCCGCCCGTTTCCATTGCGATATCTGTCCCCGATCCCATCGCGATGCCGAGATCGGCCTGTGCGAGAGCCGGACTATCGTTGATGCCGTCACCGACCATTGCAACCCTCTTGCCGGATTGCTGAAGCTTCTTGATCTCGTTTGCTTTCTCTTCAGGAAGAATTTCCGAAAGGACGGTGGAGATGCCCACCTGCTGTGCGATGGCTCGTGCTGTTCGCGGATTGTCACCCGTAATCATTGCGGACGTGATACCCATTCCCCGAAGAGCGCTCACTGCCGCACGTGACGTATCTTTGAGCGTATCGGCGACGGCGATCAGTCCGAGCACGTCTGTTGTGGTTGCGAGGATCATCACGGTTTTTCCGCCTTCCTCGAACCGAGTGATCCGCTCCTCAATGTCATCTGCGAGACGGCCCTGCGATCGCGCGAACATCTTCCGGTTGCCGAGAGAATAGACCTTTCCGTCGATAGTGCCTTCAACGCCATGTCCCGGAACAGCTCGGAACGCCTCTACTTGGCTCATCGAGACACCTTTTATTTTTGCATAGCTCACGATGCTCTCGGCAAGGGAATGCTCGGACGATTGCTCCAGCGATGCAGCAATGCGCAGCAACTCTTTCTCGTCTGACAGAAAGTGAATGACATCTGTTACCTCCGGCTTCCCTTTGGTCAGCGTTCCCGTCTTGTCGAACACGATCGTATCGATCGTCCGTGCCGCTTCGAGCGGCTCCCCTCCCCTAATCAGAATGCCGAGTTCAGCGCCTTTGCCTGTACCGACCATAATCGCAGTCGGCGTCGCGAGCCCCAGCGCGCACGGGCAGGCGATAACGAGAACGGAAACAGCAGCAAGTATGGAGAACGTCAATCCGGCACCGAAGACCATCCATCCCGCAAACGTCACAATGGCGATAATGATCACAGCCGGAACAAACCAGGATGAGACCCCGTCAGCAAAATCCTGAATCGGGGCTTTGCTGCCCTGTGCTTCTTCGACGAAGCGGATAATTTGGGCAAGCACCGTCTCAGAACCGACTTTCTCGGCACGAAACTCGATGCTGCCATTGGCATTCATCGTGGAGCCAAATACACGGTCTCCGCCCTTCTTCTCCACGGGGATACTCTCTCCCGTAAGCATCGATTCATCGACCGAAGTGAGGCCCGAAGTCACGACGCCGTCGACAGGAATCTTCTCTCCTGGACGGACGATAACGATATCCCCCCTACGAACGTCTTCGATCGCTACATCAATCACTGCTCCATCTCTGCGCACCCGTGCAGTCTTTGCCTGCAATCCCATCAATTTCTCGATTGCCTTGCTTGTCGCTCCCGTCGCACGGGCCTCAAGCCACTTGCCGAGGAGAACGAACGTGATGAGGAACGCAGCAACTTCAAAATACAAGTCATGCATGGGGATCAACACGCCTTTTTCCGAAAAAACATGCGTGACGAAGTTCCAGAGACTGTAGAAGTAGGCAACGGATGTCCCGATCGCGATGAGGCTGTCCATGGAAAACGACTTCGCGCGGGCGGCCGACCATGATCCACTGTAAAAGTCGCTGCCCAGCCAGAATTGCACCGGAGTGGAGAGCAATAGTGAAATCACCGGCATCCACGGAGCGGCAGACAAACTCACCGCGGACGAAGGAGCAAACGCCAGCAACATGAAAAGAACGAGAGGAGTGCTCAGAACAAATGCCATCCAAAAACGATTGCGATAGTGCTCAATGCCTTCCTGTTGTGCGTGCTGATGGTGTGCATGCATTCCCGGTGCCATCGGAACAGCGGTGTATCCTGTCTTCTTCACTGAGTCGATGAGGCGATGCTCATCTATTGCATGCTGATCGAACGTGATCGTGCCCTTCGCCGTTGCGAAGTTCACATTCGCATCCGTGACGCCTTCAAGTTCGCGCAAGTTCTTCTGTATGCGTACGGCACAGCTTGCGCAATGCATGCCTGTGATCGAGAGAGTCGTTTTTGCCATAATTACCGCTTTGATAGACCGATAACTGTCACAAGTTCCCGAATGAATGCATCTTTCGATTTCGAAGAAAGTTTCTTTTGAGCGCATGTATGCAAATGACTCTCAAGAACATGCTCTTGTACGTGTTTGATGTGGCCCTGCATGGCAAGAACCTGCTGAAGAATGTCGGGACAGTACTCGTCGCTTTCAATCATCATTCGAACTTTCTTCAGGAGGCCTTCGAGACGGTTCAGCGCTGCGGAAGATTTTGCCTTGTACGCGGGGAGCATAGTGGTACTGGGTAGGAGTACTATGATTCTCATCCCACAGCAACAGCAGATCAAGCAGATGACGTTGTCACTATTCTCGTTCTGCACTCCAGTGTACGATCGGCTCAATGCGTGTTCGTATTTCTAAACAATGGGCGGCCGTCGCTGTTGCGATCTTCGGCGTTGTTTTTCTCCTCTATACACAAAGCCTCTGGAACGACTTCGTCCTCTGGGACGACGATTATTTGATCGTGAATAACCCACTGATCCGGTCGCTCTCACTGCATTCCATCTGGACCGCATTCACCAGCTACGATCCCGAGCTCTACATTCCGATCACATTCCTGAGCTACCAGATCAATTATCTGATCGCTGGTCTTCACCCCTTCATCTATCACCTGACAAATCTCCTGCTACACGCAACCAACGCGCTGCTTGTGAGCGCGGTCGCCTATCATCTCTCGAAAAAGAACTTTTGGATTAGTGTGGCTGCGGGATTGTTCTTCGCCGTTCATCCACTCCATACAGAAGCGGTCATATGGGCAAGCGCTCGCAAAGATGTTCTCGCCTCAACGTTCTTCCTCAGCTCTCTCCTTCTCTATCTTCAGTACAGAGACACGGGCCTTCGATCGTCATACACCTGGAGCGTTGCGATGTTCCTGTTCGCACTGCTTTCGAAAGTATCGGTCA
>JAHFJP010000048.1 GCA_023245765.1 Candidatus Peribacteria bacterium | reverse complement strand
ACGGTGAATATGTTCCTGGGTCTTGTACTCACCGCCCGTCAACTCATGGGAGACAGGGGCACCCGAAGGACCTTTACTCGCAAGAGGAGGTACCACGGTGACACTGTTGACTGGGAGTAAGTCGTAACAAGGTATGTGTAGGAGAACCTGCGCATGGAACATCTCCTTACCAGGGAGTCTTCGCTACGCTCAGACTGACAATCAGCATTTGTTGATTATCTTCTCAGCGAAAGCGTTACCTGCATGCTCTGGCCCGTAGTCGTCTCGAGTAGCCGCGCTCTGCGCGGCGTATCGAGAGAGCCATCATGTCATTGCATTGATCAGGGACTACCTCCAATCCCCTGACCCGCTCATCGCGAGCGGTACAGAGGGTTGGAGCCTGAAGAAAAAGCTTTCTCTACTACACGATGGGGTGAAACAACAACCAGCTCCGAAAGGAGTTCTTTGTCATACCTCGCCCTGTACCGGAGCGAAGCGACTGGTACAGGGCTACACAATGCTGTGAATCCAGCACGGAGAAATATATATTATTTTTTCATGACCGATACTGTGATCGCTTCAGCTATTTCACCGAGGCCTTCACCTGCGAGATAGAGCATTCCCGTTGCTGCTGTCGCTCCGGCGGTAGCAATCAGGAGCTTCGCCCATGGTCTTTGATGAAGCCATTCTCCGATTTCTTGCCGCAGCCGATCGATCTCCTCGCGAGCAGTCCTCTGTTCATCACTTTCTCCACCATCATGGGGACCCAATTTCTCAAGAGACATGTCGAACAGCATACTCTCAACTGCAAAGGAGCGAAACCGGATTGAACGCGGCTGTCATTCCGAGTAGAAAACGGCGGCCTGCCCGCCGTAGCATTGGCGAAGGCGGGAGCCGTTTTCGTAACGAGGAATGAGCGTGACGACCCTGCCTCGAATAGTATTTTTCTGGCAATTTACAAATATTTAATTTCAATGTATAATATATAATATGATTATCGCTCTTACCGTTCAGGCCGGCACCAAAGAAGGAGTGTTGTCGGTGGAGAATTTTGGCAGTTATCCCGTTTACAATGTCGACTATCCCACTGTGGAGAAGGTTTATCGTATCCTTGGTCAGGAGCCAAACAGTTATGAAGACAAAAAGAATCCGTCAATTGAAGTCCGTGTTTCCCGAGCTGTTGAGATAATGAAAGTACTGGGAGCCAAAGCACAGGCCACACAAGCAAAACAGACTATTGGGGTTCGCTACGACGACCCGGATGCAGATGCTAAAGCGAGAAAATTAGAGCTCGGTAATTCAGTGACAAAGCTCATTCGATTCAAGCTTAATTTTGAGACTCAGAAGGATCTACCGGCTGCTGTCCTTCCGGAAGCAGGTCATGCCATACCTGTTACCAAAGAGGTGATGGTAAAAATCAAAGAAGTACTCAAATTGCCCGAGGCAGCAGTGACACTTCCTGACGTAGCGAAAGTGACTAAAGATCAAATGACATCGCTTCGCGCATTGCTTGGAATCGCGGATAAGAAATATGATGCTTCTATGGGAGTGCGATTTGGCGTTTTTGAGGAGGGTGCAACAGAAGCGAAAACGAGTTGATAAAAAATGCCTCACGGTGAATCCAGTGCAGGATCCCGAGCGACAACCGAGGGACGACCTGCGATTCAACATGCCCGCCATTCCAAGCAGCCTGCCCTGATCTTGTCGAAGAGTAGCGAGGAATTTCGCACCAAGAAAAGCCAGGGTTTCACCCCTGGCCACATCGCCTGCTCCCCTATCTTCTTTCGGGAGTCTGCTGGCGACGGGACCGTCTCTGTCGAGGACGGTTTCTTCTTACGTAAGGCAGTTTCCTTACATCGCACAAAGTGCTGATCATCGCTGGGACTCCTTCTTGAATGAGGATTTGAACGGGCGATATTGTTATAATAACATATATTTATTTTATTTGCAACTATGGCAATTTATGCATCAGTCTTCTCTTTTTTTCTAGCACTTTGCGATGACCGGTTGCTGTCCCTTGCGGCCCCTTGGAACCTTTGCCGATAGGAGGCGCGGGTGGTGCCGGTGGTTCATCTTTCTTTGGGCCAGGTCCAGAGCCGGTGACATCCGTCGCGGGCTCGGACTTTGTTGGCGGAGGAGTGAGTGGAGGTGGCGGAAGACTCGATGGAGGAGCAGACACCGGCTGCGCTCCGCCGGCCGCCTGTTTATGCTTGATGATGCCATCGATGAGCGGACCGATGATCGGTGCCAGAGGATGAGGCATCGGGGGATTCTTCGCTGCATCAATTAATTTTCCGATATTCGGAAAACCGAGCTTCGGGTCAGCAGTGAAAATACCGTGCCGGAACGCCAGCGCTTGGGCATAGAGCCGCTCGACAAGCGTTTCATACGGACCGTGCCGGGCACTCCCACCTTCCGGCGTTTCGTCTCCCACATCGTAGTATTTGATGACGTCAGGCAGCATGGGAAGAGCTCAATACTAAGCAACAACGGTCGAAACACAAAATCCTCATCAGGCGGCCCAGGGCCTTCCCTCATTCCTCGCATCCAGACCTGCTCTGTCCTCATCTGTCATCGGAGGAGCGACATCATCCGCTGTAAGACGATATTCGCGCAGGGTTTCCCATGCCGCCAATCCCTCATACGTGATCACGTCATTTCCATCACAGATAATGTCTTTCATATCATCCGTTACCAAGCCGCAGGTTTTTGCGAGACTCCAGGACATCCCGACCTTCATGCGTGATGCTTCGCCCGGTGGAATACGCCGGTCTTCCGTATGATAACCGGGAGAGGCGACATCGGAGTGAACTACTACAGGTTCATCGGCTGACAACAATCGCGTTTCGGTCATGAAAAAAAGGAAAGGAAGACGCCTATCGTTCATGAAGACGGAAGTGAAAGCAACTTTTGCTGTTTAATCACCGTATTTTCCTTGAACCGAAGCCAAAATCTCCTCTCGTGCCGTTTCGTTGCCGATCTTGCCCACCATCTCCCCCAAAAATCCCTCCACGAACATTCTCCTCGCTTCCCGTTCGATGATGCCTCGCGCGGCAAAGTAGAACAGGTCTTCATCCGTGACGCGGCTGACGGTGGCAGAGTGACTCGCCTTCACGTCGTTCGTTTTGATCTCGAGTCCGGGGACCGCATCGACCTTCGCAGTTTTGTCGAGCATGAGAACATCCTGTGTCAGATACGTATCGGTCTCCCCTCCCCCCACACCGATCTCGATCTTGCCGTTGCACCGCACGTGACCCTGATCTTCCGCCACCCCCTTCATCGTGATCTCCCCTCCTCCGTGCCGACCGGTAAAGATATTGCGGGCATTGAGCTGGTACTTTTCGTCATTCTTCGCGTAGAACATCCAATCGATGCTGCTGAGCGCATCCGCACCCGTGAGTTCCGACGTGAGATCGTGACTGACCGATGCTGCCGAGAGCGTCACATTCTTCCAACTGATCGCTGCGTTATCATCGAGCTGACTGTGCTGCTTCATTTCCAGTGCAATACCGGAGCCGACCCGATTGATGCTGATGAACTCGACTTCAGCACCTTCATCTAAAGTGACTGCACATTCATGGAACCAGCTGTCCCCCTCTCCCCGTGGGAGAGGGGTTAGGGGTGAGGGGCTCGCGAGTTCTTCCACCACACTCATCTTCACGTCTTTTCCTACATTGATCAGAACTCGCGTCTTGCTGCCACATCGCGGATATTCCCATCGGATCTTCACCGACTTGTTAAACCTCACCCCCGCCGCCACCCGCACCTCCACGCCTCCCTCACGTGACGTAACCTCGACGGACTTTCCGTTTGCCCGGTCCTCCGGATCAATCGCCAATGAGAATCCCTGCAGATCACCCATATCCAAATTGTAGCATCCTTGAGCCAAAATTCAGGATAATAAGAACATTAACAGGATTCCGCTTGCTGGAGCTGAGCCGCCGCGTATGATCGCGGCAGTACTTCTTTCCCCCTCCACAGTATGGAACATCTGAGAATACGTGATCCCAAGAGCGCGATTGATCAAGCCGATGACATGACGGAAGACAAAGTGGTGCAAAACCTGCTGCAAGATTTGAAGAAAGAGAGGCCACAGCTTCCTCAATAAATTTGCTGTTATGAGCCCCGCCTCGTGCGGGGCTTTTTTTGAGCGTATGTCCTGTTTCCTGATTATTGCAAAAATTATGTAAATATTGTATAATAAAACTAACATTCCCCACACAACTATGATCAGAAAAGGAGGCCCGGACGCTACCGATGGAGCGCTCGATGATGTGCAGCAGCAGATTCTCGCGGCGAAGCAGCAAATGCATCCGGGGAAGAATATTCATGCACTGGAAAATCAATGCCGCGGGCGATGCCGCAACGCCTTTAACGCTCCGCGGCACAACGCGTGAACATGCAGATTCGACCGACTGGCCCGCCAAGTTTTCCTCCTCCTTGGTACATTCCTCCTGTCAAACGTCCGGGCAAACCGGGCAGCCCGACTGAGAAACCGAAAACTCCACCGGACAAGGACAAACCGAAGAAAAGCCCACCGAAGAATGTGATCGATACAAAAGAAGACGAACTACGGGACCTTTTCGCATAAGCTTTGCAAGTATCCACGCAGCATCTACCATCCCCTCCCCATGAATCCCCCTCTCCCACACCTAAAACTGAAGGACGAAGGTGCAGAGACTGGCAAGGGCCAGCTCCTTCTGTCGCTGCCAGTGGGAAAGAAGGATCTTCCGCAAAAATCAGCCGTTGTTTTAGAAAGTGAGGCATATATGCCTCAGCGACCAGAAAGCCCACCACCTCCGGCCAATGGCATCGGGTTCGGCATTGCAAGCATCTTCAATGGCATTGGTGGCTGGCTTGAACGCATGGGATGGAAGGCTGCAGCGGAGGCTCCGAAACCTGCTCTCGCCGAATCTCAGACCGAAGTGCCAGATGCAATCAAGATACACTGGAACGAAACCGCCAATGTCCTCACAGTAACACGGATCTCGACAAATGAAACACGCTTGTACATCGGCAATAAACAGAACGTAGCAATAGTGGAGCAAGTCGGGCACGCTCTTCCTGGACTGTCGGAATTGCCAAAAAGCGCTCAAGACAAAGTGACGGAATTCCGGGACAAGTGGACCCGCACGTTTCTCGGTGAAGTAACGAGCATGGCATCTAGCGGCTTCTCCGTGGAATCGATGCATCAGCAGATGAACATGGACTGCAAGGATTTGTTATTTTTTGTCGTGCAAGAACTTTTGAAAGTATCTGATGGGCAGAAAGCGAAAATGAGGCGCATGGAAAGAAAGCATGAAATTACACTTCATGATTGCAGCGAGGATGCCATCAAGTTCCACAACAACGAGAGACCTGTATCCGTCGCCTGCAATGTTGGTGGATGGATGAACGTGATCACGCGGTTGCAAGCAACGATCGCAGAAATGCGACAGTCCGTTGTTCAAAACGGAATCGCCGGCATGCGGGACTCGCAAATGGAAGTGCTCACGGATTGAGGGATCTGGAACCTCTCAAATCCGGATTGAAGGTGTTTTTTCATAGGTTACTGGGATAATTGACATTTTATTAAAAATAAAGCAAAATCATTATATGGCAAACCCGCTCGATGCTGATGCGCCATCTCCTGGTCCCGATAATGGTCCTGGTCTCTCACGCCGCCAGCTTCTCGCTGGACTCGCATTGTATGGTCCAGCGATCTGGTCACTTTTGAGAAATAGTGAACCAAAACTGGAACCCGGAAAGCAAAGGCCGCTCATCAATACCGAACCTACCGCCGAAAATTTGATGCCGAGGTTGGGTGGAGCAATAAATCCGGCCCTGCTCGTAACCCGTTCTGTCAAAAATCGGATTGAGGCATGGCAGAACCCTACCGTGGACATTGAGCATGAATTTGCAACAGGAGGCTCGCTTCGTCTCATAGGCCCCGAAATCAAAGAAGCGGCATGGGCAAAAGATAAGGACCGCATTCACCAAGCGATTGCTGATGCGAATATTATTTTCGTTCCGAGAATGGTCGCGTCCAAAGAAGATGCTGCCGCTGAAGAGGGCGCGTATATCTCTCGCATTGGACAGGCAGCGTACGACGCAAAAAAGAAACTCTACACCACGGAAAAGTTTGACCCGATTCTCAACATGAATGCTGGTGTCTCCGGCATCGTTTCACTGGCTCTCTCGGGGAAAATGCTGGTCTTTGAAATGCGAGACCCGTTGCATGTTGCCGTATCGATGATTGCAGCACCGTTGTACGGCGCACTGGGTAGTGCAGACGGGGCAAAGTTTCCTCGCTCGTTCGATATCAGCTATCCGGACAGCGTCATCATTAAGATCCTTGCTCAGCTTCGAAGCGCGGCGCAGCAAAAAGGAGAACGCGTGCTGTGCGTCATCGATCCCGTGCGTGCACGCGAAATTGCCGCATATCTTGATAATCGATCACTCGTCGCATGGAAGGAAGTTGTCTACAGCCGTACATACTGGAAATTGGAAAATCCAGCTCCGGACAACGGAGCGGATGAAGCTGACGAAGTTGAATAAATTTCTAACCAACACTCCCCTCCATTTCGAGTTCAATCAAACGGTTCATTTCGACGGCGTATTCGAGAGGCAGCAGCCTCACAATCGGCTCGATGAACCCGTTCACGATCATTGCTCTCGCCTGATCGAGGGGAATGCCGCGGCTGCCGAGGTAGAAGAGATCTTCTTCGCTGAGTTTGCCCACCGTCGCCTCGTGCGCGATGGTGACGTCATTATTGCGAATCTGGATATCGGGGATCGTGTCGGTGCGACTGATGTCATCGAGCAACAGCGCGTCGCACTCCACACTTGCCGTGCAATCATGCGCGCGGGGGGCGACTTTAAGTTGTCCGCGATAGATGGAGGTCCCGCCGCCTTTGCTGACGGACTTGCTGATGACTTTGCTACTCGTATGCGGCGCGAGGTGAAAAACTTTCGCACCGGTATCCTGCCACTGGCCGGCATTGGCGAACGCGATGGCCATGTGATCGCACCGTGCACCTTCACCGACGAGAACGGAGCAGGGGTAGAGCATCGTCACGCCGGAGCCCATGTTCCCGCCAATCCATTCCATAGTTGCGTCTTTCTCGACGATCGCGCGCTTGGTATTGAGGTTGTACGTATCGCGACTCCAGTTTTCAACGGAGGAATAGCGGGCCTTCGCGCCGGGTTTGACGAAGATCTCGACGCAACCCGCGTGGAGCGCGTGGCTGCCGTACTTGGGAGCACTGCAGCCTTCGATGTACTGCACGTCGGCACCCTCCTCCACGATGATCAGTGTGTGCTCAAACTGCCCCATGTTGCGCGCATTCATGCGGAAGTACGCCTGTAGCGGATCACGGACCTTCACGTTCTTCGGGATATACAGGAACGTGCCGCCGGACCACACCGCTCCATGGAGCGCCGCAAATTTATGATCGGTATTGGGCACACACTTCATGAAGTATTGCTTCACGAGATCGGGGTGCTGATGCACGGCGTCATCCATATCCAGGAAGATCACGCCGAGGTCTTCCCATTCCTTTTTGAGGCTGTGATAGATCATTTCGGACTCGTACTGTGCGCCGACACCCGCAAGCATTCTGCGCTCCGCTTCGGGAATGCCCAGCCGGTCATAGACGTTGCGAATTTCCTCGGGCACCTCCGCCCACGTTTCGCTGTTACCCGCTCCTGCGCTCGCGTAATAGATGATGTCATCGAGATCGAGCGCACTCAGGTCCGCGCCCCACATGGGCAATGGCTTCTCATGGAAAATCTTGAGGGACTCGAGACGATGCGCAAGCAGCCACGCGGGCTCTTTTTTATCCGCACTGATGCGACGCACGAGTGCTTCGCTCACGCCCTTCTGCACCCCGTCCGTGTAGGGAGAGGGGTTGGCATCGTCAAAGACGGAACGATTGAGGCCGCTGAAGATGG
>JAHFJP010000071.1 GCA_023245765.1 Candidatus Peribacteria bacterium | reverse complement strand
TGACGGAGCGGCTGGTTGCCCGGTCCCACCTTCATCGGTATCGTGCTGTCCAATGTTCATTGCGATCGGTTCCTCTGTGATGCTCGCGGGCGATTTTCTGATCCTGACCGGAGGAAGCCTGCTCTCGGCGTGGGCGGTGCGCGAAGCGAGCCGGCGGTTGCTGCGGACATCCTGGCCAACGTCGTATGATCTTCCCCTCGGCTTCGGCTTGTTCGCCGTGCTGCTCTCCTATATTGGCTTTCTGGACCTGGGGAAAATCCAGGTCACCGTGTCGGCATTGGGGATTGTGTGCGCGGCGTATGGAGCATGGCGCATTGTTCTGGCGCGAAAACGATTTTTTCCGTTTCTGCGCGAGTGGCGCGTGTGGGCGATTCCCGCGGTCATTGTCGCTCTGATGATCATCTCCAAGCTCTGGCATGTGACCGGAGGAATGGGCGATGGCGATGAACCGCGGACGTTTCTCCTCACTTCCGCGTTCGCGAATAATGGACTCAAGCCCGCGTATCCGTTCGACTTCAGTCTCCCGATCATTTATCCGTATTATCTCTTCGAGATCGCCGGTTTTCTGTATGGCGCATTCGGTGGTTTCTTCTTCCCGGGAACCGCAATCTCCGCCACGGTCATCTTTTGCGTCGGGCTGATGTACATGGTTCTGTATCTCGCGTGCCGGCGCGTCTTCTCCGTCCGGCCGCAGAGGAAGTTCTTCCTCGCGTCATTGTTCCTCTCCTTCCCCGACGCGCGGTATGTGATCAGCACGCTCACGGAGAGTGCATGGATTTCCAAAACTCCTCTCACGCAGATGTCGGATTTTCTGCATTCCGGTTCTCATTATCTGTGGGGTTGCGCTCTTTCTCTGATCGGCATCCATGCATTTTCGAAATTTCTCACCGATGATGACTGGAATGAATGCTTCCTTGCAGTCCTGTGCCTCGGCATCGGGTTCGGTTTCATGGCGATCCCGTCGCTCTGGATCGCCGTGGGACTCGGGGTGTTTGCCCTCTGCTTCCTGCTGCGGCACCCGGCGCGGTGGATGCGTTTTGTCAGCAAAGAGGCAATCGCTCCCATCGCCATCGGGCTGTTCGTCTGGCTTCCGCAGATCGCGACCGCGTTTCCCCGGCCCAGGGCGACCTTCTCCTTCTCCTGGCCGCATTTCTGGTTTTCCCGCAGCGCCGAGGTCATCGCGGAATCGGGAGGAATTCTTCCCCAGTGGTTCCTCGAATTTCTCTTCGGCCCGGTCACGATCATCGTTGCCTTCGGACTATTCCTCGCGATCGGCGCGGCAGTCGGCGCCTTTGTCTTCTTCCGAAGACCCTTCCGTGATTCACCGGATCCCGAATGGCGCGCACTGCGGCCATTCTGCGCGATTTGTGCCATGGGAGCGGTTCTCCTGACCATCACCGATTCCATTTCGGGCGACTGGTACGGTCGTGGATTTTTGGCGGTCACCTTCTGCGCGAGTCTGATCGCGGCAAAAATATTCTCGCCGGTCTTCTTCGAGCGGCGCTTCCGCACGTTGATGGTCATCTGTTGCATTCCTCTTGCCGTCTACGCGTCTTCGACCACCGCGGAGCATCTCTCGCGGCGCGTTCAACCGCTCTCACCGCTCGCGCAATCGATGAACGAGATGCCGTTGGGCACCGCGTTCTTCGAAACGAACAAGGATGCGTGGCTCATCGATGCCTTCGTCGCCGGCCGGTTGGGCATCTGGTTTCCCCAGGCCGGGTACCAGGCCTATCTCCCGAACCCGGATATTCTGAAGGCTTGGTTCGGCGTCGATTTCAACAAACATTTCCTGCCGTGTACGGTCACGTGGTACGGCGATAGCACCCCTCTCCACATGTTCTATGTTTTCCCCCGTGAGCTTCATGACGGACCGGTTACGTGTGATGAGTGGCAGGAGCTGAATGGAGAAGCCTCGTGGGATCTCATTCTGCCGTGAAGTCCTTCGTCGCCCCGCGGCCGGTGAGGTCGAATTGCGAGAGCATCGTCAGTCTTTGGTGAAGACGTACACATCCGTTTCTCTGTCTCTGAACGTGAATCCAGCGCGCTCTAGCGCCGCAATCGCACCGGCAATCGCCTGTTCACCGGAGATCGCGGGGTGCATTTCCACAATGAAGACTTTCACGTGGTCGCGCAGCACATCAATCTCCTTCTCAATCAGTTCAATCTCTCCTCCTTCGATATCCAGAACGAATGTGACGGCATTCCACCCGGTTTTTTGCAACAGTCCGCCGAGTGTGACCGCCGGGACCGTCACTTTTTCGTCCGTTTCGCGCTGGACGCTCCCGCCGACGAACAATTTATGAATATGGAACGTCACCGTCGGTCCATTCTGATCAAATGCCGCCTCGACGATATCGAATGTGCAGCCATTCCTGTCCCGATTTTTTTTCAGCACTCCCCAGAGCTTGGGATTCGCTTCCACGACGACATGGCGCTTGGGGTCCTGAAGCAATCGATTGGTCACGCACGAGACAACTCCCACGCATCCGCCTCCTTCAATCACCGGCAAATCGCGACGGACATGTTTTACCACCAGCCGCCGTTCTTTATCCTCATGCCCGCCCGACACAAACCGGTTTTTGTAGTGCGTGGCGATGCCGGGAGAATTCAACGAAAACATCATCC